>JAVBKH010000072.1:0-5287 GCA_031554155.1 Oscillospiraceae bacterium | reverse complement strand
GATATAGGGGGTTAAGTTAGTTTGGAAGTTCTCTCTTCCGATGTTATTATTATATCATAGCTCAAGAAAAATATATGGATATAAGATTAATTAATTATTAACATTTTGCAAATTGGAAATCAAATCATATTATCTGTGACTGCAAGAAGATGCAATTATTGGCATGATTAAAAAGATATTCTTTATTCCATTATTTTCACAATTCTAGCTAAGGTAATAATACTGCGAATCGTTTGCATTATATTTAACAATCCACTTTGATTTTGTGATTGAGCCAAGCCAATATAATAACAAAAATTACGCTTTCATTAACTTGAGCAAAACAGCTTTTTGCGCATGTAGTCGGTTTTCAGCTTCGTCAAAGATTTCGTTGGCGTGAGCTTCAAACACACTTGCTGCAATTTCTTCGTCGCGGTGAGCAGGGAGGCAGTGTTGCACCATTGCGCCCGCTTTTGCGACTTCCAAAAGCTTTTCATTGATTTGGAAACCGACGAAGGCTTTTTTTCTCGCCTCTGCTTCGCCCTCTTGGCCCATTGATGCCCAAACGTCTGTAATAACCACGTCAGCGTCTTTTGCAGCCACGAAAACATCATTTGTAAGCGTGAATTTATCGCCAAAAGTCTTGGCAAATTCCAAAACATCCGCGTCAGGCTCGAATCCTTTTGGCGTTGCGACCGCGACAGTCATGCCTACTTTTAAGCAGCCGACGATGAGCGAGTTCGCCATGTTGTTGCCGTCACCAAGAAAGCACATTTTTAGCCCATCAAGCTTGCCTTTGTGCTCACGTATGGTCATTAAGTCAGCAAGAATTTGACATGGGTGCGCAAAATCCGTGAGACCGTTAATTACCGGGATTGTGCCGTATTTCGCCAAATCTTCCACCTCTTGCTGTGCAAACGTGCGTATCATTATGCAATCGAGGTAGCGCGAAAGTACACGCGCGGTGTCCTGAACAGGCTCTCCGCGCCCGATTTGCAGGTCATTCGCCGACAAAAACAAAGGGTAGCCGCCAAGTTGCGTCATGCCCACCTCAAACGAGACGCGTGTGCGCGTTGAGGATTTTTGAAAAATCATGCCAAGAGTTTTGCCTTTGAGGTGATGATGCTCAATCCCATGTTTGTTCTCGTATTTAAGTTGGTCAGCAGAATTCAAAATTTCGATTATTTCCTCCGCTGTAAGGTCCAACATTTTAAGTAAATGTTTCATTTCAAGCTCCTTTTCTAAACATTTTCATCGGTTGGTCGCGGCCTATCCAAGTCTTCGCTAAGTACCTGCGCCAAAATTTCAAGCCCTCTGTCAATTTCAGCAAGCTTTATGTTTAGCGGCGGCAACAAGCGAAGTTTATGCTTTGCTGTAAGCAAAATTAAGCCTTTTTTTATGCATTCGGTCACAATTTCGCTTGAAGCAAGCGGCTCTTCAACCTCAATGCCGAGCATAAGACCCATGCCGCTAACCGATTTTACGCCGCGCATGGTCAGCAACTTTTCGGCTATATACTGCCCTTTTTCAACGATATTGTCGAGCATCTTGCCGTCCAGTGAGTTCAAGACTTCGACTGCACCCGCACAAATCACGGGATTTCCACCAAAAGTTGAGCCGTGGTCGCCGAACCCAAGCGTGTTCTTGGTTTTTTCGCCAAATAACACTGCACCAATTGGCAGCCCACCACCTAAGCCCTTAGCCAAGGTCACAATATCTGGCTTGATGTCAAAGTACTGGCTGCACAAAAATTTTCCTGTGCGACCCACTCCCGTTTGAACTTCATCGACAATCAGCAAAATATCCTTTTCATCGCATATTTTTTGAATTCCCTCTAAGAATTCAGAGGTTAGCGGCACAACTCCGCCTTCGCCTTGTATGCATTCAAGCATAATCGCGCAGGTGTTTTCCGTGACCTTAGCCGAAACATCAGATAGGTCGTTGGCATTTGCATAAACGAATCCATCGGGAAATGGCCCAAAATTTTTGTGAAAAGCGTCTTGACCTGTTGCTGCAAGTGTGGCAATTGTGCGGCCATGAAAGGAATTTGTCAGTGTAATAATCTCAAAACGGTTTGCGCTGTATTTGTCGCTACTGTATTTTCTTGCAGTTTTTATCGCGCCCTCGTTTGCTTCCGCTCCCGAATTTCCAAAAAAGACACGCGCCATTCCTGTGTGCTCGCACAGTATTTTTGCAAGCGCAACTTGCGGCTGCGTGTAATATAAATTGGACATGTGACCGAGCTTGTCAAGCTGCTCTTTCACAGCCTCAATCCATTTGGCATTAGCAAAGCCCAGACAATTTACGCCTATGCCTGCTGAAAAATCAATGTACTCATGCTTTGCAATGTCACTGCAAACACAGCCTTTGCCCGCTTCAACATCAAGTTCTTGTCGCTTGTAAGTGTTTGCTATGTATTGATTATCAAGCTTTTTTATATCGGAGAAAAACATTTTTTACCCCCTTAGCTATTTGAAAACATTGTGCCGACACCTTCGTCGGTCATCATTTCAATCAAAATTGAGTGCGCAATTCTCCCATCGATAATGAAAGCCTTGTTGACACCACGTCTCACAGATTCGACACAGCTATCAATTTTGGGAATCATGCCGCCAGAGATAATCCCACGCCTAATTAGCGACGGAACTTCACTGATGTGCACAACAGGAATCAATGTGTTTTCGTCGTCTTTGTCTTCGAGCAAACCGCGAATATCTGTCATTAAAATAAGGTTTTCTGCGCCAAGCTCACTTGCAATTCTGGCAGCGGCGGTGTCCGCATTGATGTTATAGATGTTACCCTCGTTGTCGCAGCCAACAGTGGCAATTACTGGAATATATCCCTTGTCAAGTTGGTCTGTAATTATTTGCGTGTTCACTTTCGTTATTTCGCCAACATAGCCCAGGTCAGTTTCACTAGCAAGTTTTGTGGCGGAAATCAAGCCGCCATCGAGGCCGCAAATGCCAATAGCTTTGCCGCGTGAAAGCTGCAATCGGTACACCAAATCCTTGTTCGTCTTGCCAGCAAGCACCATCTGCACAACCTTAACGGCGTCCTCGTCGGTGTAGCGTAAGCCGTTAATAAAACGGGATTCTAGCCCCATTTTGTTCATTGTATCTGTGATTTCTGGACCGCCGCCGTGAACAAGCACCACCTTGATGCCAACCAAGGAAAGCAGCACAATATCGTCCATGACCTTTTGCTTGAGGGCTTCGTCAATCATGGCATTGCCGCCGTATTTTATCACGACAATCTTGCCAAAATATTTTTGAATATATGGCAGTGCCTGTATTAAAACTTCCGCTTTTATTGAATTTGATATTTCTGTCATGACCTATAATCCCCGTTAATCTTCACGTATTCGTAACTCAAATCGCAACCCCATGCAACAGCCGAGCCGTCGCCTTGATGCAGATTTATCAAAATCTCAATCTCATTTTGCATCAAGATTTCTTTGGCTTTTTCTTCGCTAAAGCTCACGCCTGCACCGTTTTCGCAGACTAAAATTTCGCCTGTACGGGATTTAAAATGAAGCTCGGTTTTGGAAATATCAAAGCTAGTGTCCGCATATCCAAGGGCACACAGGACACGACCCCAGTTTGCGTCTGCACCGAACATCGCAGCTTTGAACAAGCTTGAGCAAATCACAGACTTCGCCAAAACCCTTGCACATGCCTCGTCTGGCGCGCCAGAGACCGAACATTCAAGCAGCTTTGTTGCACCCTCGCCGTCCTTGGCCATCATTCTCGCAAGGTAGATGCACACATACATTAGCGCAATAACAAACGCTTGAAAGTCCTCGCCCTCGGCTTCAATCTTGTGGTTGCTTGCTTGACCGTTGGCCAAGATTACAGCCATATCGTTTGTGGAAGTGTCGCCGTCCACGCTCACCATGTTAAAGGTGTCCCCTACGACGATTTGCAGAGCCGAGTTAAGCATCTCGCTTGAAATTGAAACGTCTGTTGTGATAAAGGCCAGCATGGTCGCCATGTTTGGGTGAATCATGCCAGAACCTTTTGCAATGCCACCTATTTTGCAATTTCGGCCGCCAATTTCAAATGCGACTGCAATTTCTTTTTCGGCTTTGTCTGTGGTCATAATTGCTTGCACTGCACTTTGACTTCCGTCGTCGGAAAGTAATTCTGCAAGCTCATGCGCTGAATTGCGAACAGGCGTAACGTCAAGGGGCTTGCCAATAACGCCAGTTGAAGCCACAACAACGTCTTCAACGCGAATACGCAGCTCATCGGAGACAATCCTGCACATTTCCTTTGCGACAGCCTCGCCGTCCGCATTGCATGTGTTTGCATTGCCAGAGTTGCAAATAATCGCTTGGGCGATGCCGTCGGCAATATGTGCCTTTGTAACAGCAATTGGCGCACCTTTTACTTTGTTTTGGGTGTACGCAGCCGCCGCCGCACATTTATTCGGCGAGTAGATTAATGCTAAATCTTTTTTAAGTGGATTTTTCGCGATTCCGCAGTGTAAACCAGCAGCGCGAAAGCCTAGTGGCGCACAAACTCCACCTTGAATTTGCTTAATTGAACCCATGTCTTTTCCTCCAATTAGTTGTTTGCGCGATTAAAATGCAGGTGGTATCATTTTAAGGCCCAAGCTTTCGGTTAAGCCACAGGCAATGTTCATGTTTTGAATAGCTTGGCCCGCCGCACCTTTGACCATATTGTCAATCGCAGAAACTACAATTATTCTGCCGCTCCGTTTGTCAACATGCAGCGAAATATCGCAATAGTTGGAGTATTTCACGTTTTTAATATTTGCAATCTCACCCACAGGCATTATGCGCACAAATTGTTCGTCCTTGTAAAAATGTGCGTAAAGCGCGTGAAGCTCGTTCTCATTCAAAGGCTCGCCGTGTATTGAATAAATTGTGGAGAGAATTCCGCGGTTTATTGGCAGCAAATGTGGCACAAAGGTCACGCTTGTCTCACGGCCACAAAGGCGTGAGAGTGTCTGCTCAATTTCTGGTGTATGGCGGTGCTCTGCAATTTTATAGGGCACCAGTGCCTCGTTTAAGTCGGGATAATGCGTGTTTTGAGATAATCCTCGGCCAGCGCCCGTCACACCCGACTTAGCGTCGATTATGATTTCGCTTGTTCCCACCAAATGTTTCTTTAGCAATGGCGCGAGCGCAAGTGCAATCGAGGTTGGGTAGCAGCCTGGATTTGCGATAAGCTTCGCGTCTTTTATATTTTCGCGAAAAAGCTCTGGCAAGCCGTAGACAGCACTTTTGTGCAAATCTTTGTCCTTGTAGTTTCCGCCGTACCATTCGGTGTAGTCGGCTTCATTT
>JAVBKH010000254.1:0-3879 GCA_031554155.1 Oscillospiraceae bacterium | reverse complement strand
CATCGGCATCAGAATGCCCAAAAAGGCCTTTCTCAAAGGGAATTCTCACGCCGCCAAGTATGAGCCTGCGCTCTGTCACCAAGCGGTGAACGTCGTAGCCGTGTCCTATTCTTATGTTCGCCATTTTGTTTCCCCCTTTATATTAAAACCCTTGCCGCATTGCCAAAATCGCTTCAGCAACTACAATATCCATAGGTGTTGTTATTTTAATGTTCTCATGGCTTCCACCAGAAATTACCACCGAATGCCCAAAATTCTCAATAAGCTGACAATCGTCGGTGTAGCTCGCCTTTTTGTGAAGTGCTGCTGCAATCGCGCGGCGATAGAGCTGAGCCTCAAAAATTTGCGGTGTTTGCACCGCCCAAAGTTTATCGCGCTGTGGCGTTGAGATTATCTTGCCATATTCGTCACAAATCTTTATGGTATCCTTGACCTTTACACCCACCGCAGCCGCACCTGTCGCAATTGCAGCGTCAATGCAGCAGCTTATTTCTTCAACCGTCACAAGCGGCCTTGCGCCGTCGTGTATTGCAATATATTCCGTGTTTTCGCTGACTGCGTTTAGTCCCGCTAAAACTGAATCTTGCCGCTCGCTGCCGCCTGCGACAACGCTCGTCACTTTATCCAAGCCAAAAAAGCGCACCATATCGTAATAATGCGGTATTTGCTCCTCGCGACAAACCACGACAATCTCGCAAATTCGGGCGCACATGCACAAGGTCGTTATGCTGCGTACCACCACGGGCACCCCGCCAATCTCGACCTGCTGCTTGTCGATGCCCTGCATTCGGCTTGCTGCTCCTGCCGCGACTATTATTGCCGAGATATGTGGCTGTTTTTGTTGCTTTTTTGAAAACAATGGCATTATTTACCTCTTTTGTGCTTGATTCTGTCTGCCTGCGTGGTCCACCGTATACGGCCTTGGGTGTACTAATTCAGAGACTTTGACGAAGCTGTAGCCTTTGACTTTTGTAGCTTCAATTATAAGCGGCAACGCGGCGGGAGTATTTTTTGCTCCGCTATGAAAAAGCATGATTGAGCCGTTTTGCAGCTTTTTCAATATGCGCTCACGCATCTGCTCTGGGCTTGGGTCTTTGTAGTCGATACTGTCGCGTATGAATATGGAAATCAGAAATAGGAAATACCCGATGACAAAGGCGTTTGTGGTTCTGATATGTCAAATTTTCATGTCATATTATATCATGATTTGCAAGATAAGCCAAATCAAATTTAAAGCATTCTCAATATGCTCTGCTTTTCAAGCTTTCCCCATAGAGTGGATATTTTATCCAGAGAGTAAGAAGTAATTGCAGAGGCAATACAAAAACATGGTTTAAAAATGCGATAATTAAGCCACTTAGTTACATAAATACATCCCAGATTATTAAAATCTGGGATGTATTTTTCGTCGTGCAAGAGTGATTTTCACATATTTACACATTTGGGTGGTGTAAGTTACGTCGCAGTTAGTGTGGCAGAATATCACGTCATAATCAATCGTGTGTAGCAAAAATATTAACTATAGTTAGCTGTTCTTCAATCACTTGACGGTTTGCCATATCTTCTGACAAGATATATTTGCACTTGGCGAATGACGCAGACGATAGCATGAGGCAATCAAAATAAGAGTACGCATATTTCTCATGTAAAGTAAGCGCGTACTCTATAACCTCTACGCCAACTGTGCAAACTGATCAGACTGCACATATTTGGATTATCGCCTTTTTTACATCAGCGGCAGAGAGTTTCCATTTGCGCGTACATATGCTACTGAATTCATTGAGAGCTTGTGTGCTTGTATAACAATCATACTTGTCAATGGCGGTTAAAGTACATTTCCGTTTTGTTTCTTCATCTTCTGAATACAGGTACAAAAGAACATTTGTATCAAGAAAAGCCTTATCGCTTATTGACTTCCTCCCGATTAAATTGAAAGTTCTTTGTCTTTAGTCGGATAGCTGAGAACTTATTGTCTCTAGCTTTAGGTTGCTCATCACGTGCCAACACAATTACCTTTACATCGGAAGGCATTTTATTGCGGTATTGTTCTGGAATATGGATAACGCCATTGTCAATCGTAGAATTAAATTCATATGCTGCATAATGTTTCAGCCTCAGTTGTAATCTGTTTTATTTATATTATATCATGTCTGTGTCCATAATAATAGTATGCCATGGGTAGCAGTGTATAAGATGGAGACGAACAAAAACACTTTAATATATTTTGGCGAGAACGTGAAAAGAGTTGGTTGTAGCATCGCAACAGAAACCTTTTGCGACGCTAGCAATTAACATAAACTGCAAACGCTATAAAGCGCAATTATGCTATTCCACCGCAATTTGAATCAATGTTTAAAATTAATGTGTAGGGAATAATTCAATCAGTATCTTTAAGCTTAAATCTTGAAACCATATTGGTAAGCATTGTCGCTTGCCCCGACATCTCTTCAGCGGTTGCGGCAGACTCCTGCGCAATTGAGGCAGTTTCGTGTACAACTGTATTCATCTGGTCAATTCCTCTGCTAATTTCATCAATTGTTATGTTTTGCCCTGCTCCTGACGATGCTATTTCTGAGATTATGTCACTGTTGCGGTTAATCCCAGCCACGATTCTAAACAAAGACTCGGATGTTTCGCGCGCAATACTCGAACCTACCTCTGCCTTTGAGATTGAATTTGATATCATATTCGAGGTTTCTTTTGCGGCATCAGCACTTTTTGATGCAAGATTTCGCACTTCCTCGGCGACTACGGCAAAGCCCTTGCCATGCTGTCCAGCTCTTGCAGCTTCAACAGCTGCATTAAGTGCGAGAATATTCGTTTGGAATGCAATGTCATCAATGACTTTCATAACTCGGTTGATGCTTTGGCTTGCTTGGCTGATTTCTTCAACTGCAACTACCATATTCTCCATTTGACGTGTGCCATTTTCGGCGTCGATGCGAATTTTCGAACCAAGATTAGCTGCTTCTTGCGAGATTTCAGTATTGGACTTTATCATATCTGCAACCGTCTTTATTGTATCGGTCATCTGGGTAACAGCTGCTGATTGCTCGGAACTCTTGCTTGCCAAGGACTGACTGCCGTCGGCAACACGATTTGAACCTTGCGCAACCTGCTCAGAAGATAGCTTTATTTCTGCGAGAAGCTCGTTTAACGAAACTAACATGCGTTGCAAACTTATGCCGATAGTGTCTTGGTCTGACTTTAACGCAACTCTGCTTGAAAGGTCTCCATCCGAAATTAAGCTAAGCGTATGTGCGCGGTCGGTGAACATGCCAAGCATCGAAACCATGGCACGCAGTGATTGACCAAGCTCGTCCTTACGGTTGACACAGTTATTGACTTCATTTTGCAAAGCATCTGGCAGTACCAGACTTCCAGTGTTGCCTACATGCTCGGCCGCACGCTTCATAGTTATCATCGGGCGCGATATGCTACCAGGCACCAATGCTGCCGCAGCAACTACCACAATAAAGATAATAATTGAAGTAATTATAAGTGAAAGTTTCAAATCTTCAAAGTTTTTATGGTTTTGTTCTCTGAATTTTTCGTTAGTCTCACTTGTGATTATGCTACATTCTAAACTGTCCCCCAAGTCAAGACAAAAAATCCGAAAATCATCGTGAACAATCAAACGCCTTAATGTTGTTCGCCCAAGTTCTAAATTAGTTGTAAATTTTTAAAGTGGAGGGAGCCGTAGGCGACTGAAGCTTTACAAATTTACGGCGGCGGGAAATGCTCGACCGTAGATTTCAGCAGGAGTGGCGTAGCCGAAGGTTTCATGTGGGCGGTCGTTGTTGTATTCGGCTATATAATCAGCTATTCCAGCCCGCAGTGCCCGTGGTGACCCATACTCGTTGATGTAGATATTCTCTG
>JAVBKH010000260.1:0-7180 GCA_031554155.1 Oscillospiraceae bacterium | reverse complement strand
TGACAGCGGCTATTCTTTTGGCCAATCAATCCTCAATTCAATTGGTGCCGGCCTTGGTTTTATGCTTGCTATGGTCATGTTTGCGGGTGTGCGGTCACGCATGGAGGGCGCAAAACTTGCAAAATCTATTGACGGTATTCCGATTACGCTGATTGCTGCGTCTATTGTTTCCGTTGCGTTCATGGGTTTTTCGGGTGTAATCGAAGGCATATTCGGCGCATAGAGGGAGGAAATTTTTATGTCTGCAATATTTTTGTCTGTTGCAGTTGTGACGATAATCGGCATTGCTGCTGGAATTTTACTCAGTATTGCCGCAAAATTTATGTCGGTTCCAGTTGATGAACGCGTCTCCAACATCAGAGCTGTTTTGCCAGGAGCAAACTGTGGCGCATGCGGCTTTGCAGGCTGCGACGAATACGCCGCCAAGCTCGTGGAGGACGGTGTAAAATCAAATCTTTGCACACCTGGCGGAAGTTCTGTCGCATTGCAAATCAGCGAGCTTTTAGGCGGAGGCTTCGAAGAAGTCGTCCCTATGTCTGCGATTGTGAAGTGCTCTGGAAAATTTGGCAACACACAATACATTATGGATTATCAAGGCCCAAAAACCTGTGAGGCAAACAATTCCTTATATCAAGGGCGCGGAAGTTGTTCACATGCATGCTTGGGATTCGGTGACTGTGTAAATGTTTGCCAATACGGCGCGCTTAGCATTGTTGACGGCATTGCGGTTGTTGACAAAGATTTGTGCACAGGTTGTGCCATGTGCGTGATGAAATGCCCCAAACATTTGATTGAGGTCGTGCCGTCAAAAAGCGAAGTCTTTGTCGGTTGCTCGTCAACGGACAGTGGCGTGTTCACAAGAAAAATTTGTTCAGCAGGCTGCATTGGCTGTAAGCGTTGCGAAAAAGTCTGCGAGGACGGTGCAATTACTGTGATGAACAATTTGGCAAGCATCGACTACTCCAAATGTACAAATTGCGGCAAGTGCGTGGAAGTTTGCCCCACAAAGGTTATAAAAAAGAATTTGTACAGCGCTTGCGAGACCGCGTAATTAGGATATATTTTAAGGCCGTCGGAAAATCCGACGGCCTTTTTGATTAAGCTAAACTAATTTAGAATCGGTTATTACTTGCGTTTGCGGCTGATAAGAGCTGCGGAAGCGATAGACACGAGGCCTAGAGCAACTGCTGCACTAGCGGAGTCTGCACCTGTTGCAGGGTTTTCTCCAGCGCCGGGAACTTCAGGAACGATGATTGGTTCTTCGTCTGCGTCAGGCTCAGGCATCAAAGTTGTGTCTGTGATAGGTTGGTTTGTGATGACGAATTTACCAAGGTAGTTTGTGCGGAACACGAGTTCGTCAGATGCTGAATCGTAGGTGCTGTTGATTTCTGTTAGCTTGCCATCACGGTAGAGGTAAGCGTTCATTGTGGAGAAATCGTCGGAAACGTCGGATACGTCAATTCTCATTTCGCCAGTTGTTGGGAATGTTACACCGCTAGGGAATGTGAGGAACTTGAATTCTTGGTCAGCAAATTTGTTTATGAGGTCTGTGTCAGGGTCATAGTTATAAGCAAAGTTTGTGGATTTCATGCCTGCAACCTTGCCTTTATAAGTCCAGTTGCCGTCTTCTGCTTCAAATATAACGTTCTTGTAGTTAGCGCTTTTTGCAATTTCAGCAAATTGGTCTTTTGTTATAACAGGGTTTTCGTTGGTGATTGTGATTGTGCCTTCTTCGCCAACTTCAGTTGCGCTGTCGGAGATTTCTTTGAATCCAACTTCAAAGGTGTGGTTGCTATCAAGGAAGGTTTTACCAGAGTTAGTCTCAGTTGCGTAGAGTTGGTATTCAACGTCAGTTGTAGATGTGCCATAAGTTGCGCGTGTCTCAATCTCAAGACGGTAGGTTTGTGTTGTGCCAGTACCAACAGTCTTAATTTTTGCGCTAGAGATAGCGGAGCTACCCTTTATAGTGCGTAGACGAACTGCGCCACTTGTGCCAAGGTCAGCTTTTGTAAGCTTTGCGCTTGCTGCAAGGATGTCTGCTGCTGTGCCTGTAGCACCAGTGCTTGTATAATAGATGTCATACTTATAAGTTTCGTCGGGGTAAAGTGTTGTTTCTGGAGCAACGGGTTTTCCGCCGCTAACAAGGAAAATCTCATTAGCCGCCGCAGTGTACGTTTGAGTAGCACCTTGTGTTGCGAGAGGGGGTGCAAGTAATCTTTGGGAATCATTCATAGCAAGAGTACGTTGGCCAAAGGTGCCAGGGATATCGCTTGCAGCAAAGGCCAATGTGTTCATGCCGAGAGCCATTAAAAGGACAAGAAGCAATGAAATTGCTTTTTTCATTTATAGATTTCCTCCTATTATGATTTGTTAAAAATTTTATTCGCGAGCTACATAAGCTCTGAGAGTATTATGTGAAAAATCTAGCGGATTACAATAGGATAATTTCACCAGATTTTTCGGGGGTGCAATGGATTGTGAATACGCAGCTACGAATAAATTAATTAACAAAATTATAATTTCCATAAAATCTAAAATAATTATTGGAAAAGATATGAAAATAAACCAGAATAATACAAAAATCAGCCTGTCAAAGTTACTTTGATAGGCTGATAATAAGCTTTTCTATGGTTTTTTATAATTTTTGCCATGTGTGAGGCGCTAGAAGAATCAATATAGGATAAATTTCAAGACGTCCGATTAGCATATCAAGTATTAAAACGGATTTGCTCAAGCTAGAGAAAAAGCCATAATTTCCCAAAGGGCCAACGAGATTGAAACCTGGGCCGATATTGTTGAGACATGCTGACATTGCAGAAAATGTGGTCGTAAAGTCGTAGTTGTCGATTGACAAAAGCAAAAGCGATACAGCTGCAATTGCCGAAAAAGTGAGGAAGTAGGCGCTGACGCCATGAACAATTGTTTTGTCAACGACCTTTCCGTCAAGCTTAACAACGTCATAGGAGCGAGGGTGCGACATGCGAAACATAATGCGCTTAATTTCTTTAATCATTATAACAATACGTGAAACTTTAAGCCCGCCGCTTGTGCTGCCTGCGCAACCGCCTACATACATAAGCAGCAGCAGTATCATTTTAGAAAGTTCAGGCCAAAGGTTGAAGTCGACAGTAGAAAAGCCTGTAGTGGTTATTATTGATGCCACTTGGAACGAAGCTTCGCGAATGGATTCTCCAACAGAATCGTAAGTAGCGCCAAACAGATTGATTGTGATTAACGCAATCGACGCAAATATGATTCCAAAATATGCTTTGAATTCGTCGCTTTTTAGCACTGACTTAAAATTCCGAATAAGTATAAAATAATATATATTGAAGTTAACTCCAAACAAAATCATAAAGATAGTTGTAACAATTTCGAGATATGTGCTGTCGTAATGGCCGAAAGAATTGTTCCAGAGGCCAAAGCCACCAGTACCTGCTGTGGCAAGTGCGTTGCAAAAACTGTCAAAAATCGGCATGCCACCAATAAGGTAGAGCACAATTTGAATAAATGTCAAACCAATATACATGACGTAAAGTATGGTTGCACTTTTGCGAAGATTAGGTACAAGCTTACCAGGGGCATGTCCAGGACTTTCAGCTTTCATAACGTTCATAGTATTCTCGCCTGTTGCACTTGGTACAATCGCCAGCAAAAGCACAAGAATGCCCATGCCGCCAATCCATTGCGTCAAGCTGCGCCACAAAATAAGCCCATTGCTAAGTGTCTCCACATTGCTTAAAATTGATGCGCCAGTCGTGGTGAATCCAGAGACGGACTCGAACAGGCTGTCCAAGTATGAGGGGAATTCGCCGCTAAGCCATAACGGCAACGCGCCAAAAAACGAGAGTAAAACCCAGCAAATTGCGACAAGCACCAAACCATCTTTTGCGTTGATATTCCGTTGTCCGCGTTTTATAAGCTCGACAGAATAGCCAAGAATGACCATGATTGCGATTGAGATAATAAAGCCTTTGACAACGTTGTATTCGCGCAAATAAAGTGAAACGAACATGGGTATGAGCATGAAAAGTGCTTCCGCCCTAAGTACATGACCTGCATAGCGAGTGATTGCCCTATAATTCAAGATAAAAACTCCTGATTTGTAATAATATAATAAATCGCAATTAAAATCAGATATCGAATATATCGTTAAGACCGCTTATTTGGTGTTTGTTTGTGATAATCATGACAGAATCACCGAGAGTGATGCAGTCCTTGCCGCAGGGAATTATAACCTTGCCGCTGCGAACAATCACGGTAACAAGCAGGTTTTTCTTAAGCTTAAGTTTCTCAAGTGCAATCCCACGAAAATTTGTTTCATCAGTCGCCACAAATTCAAGTGCTTCTGCACTGCCATCAAACAATTTGGTCAATGTTTTAATTTGGCTGCCATGCGTGTTGTTCATCGCGCGAACATACTGCGTAATCTGGTTTACAGCCGACATTTTTGGATTAACAGTGGTATCAATGCCCATGTCGTCAGTCAGAGACAAATAGTGGAATCTATTAACCTTTGCAACAACTTTCGGGATTTTCTTGCGGCTTGCAAGCATAGAAATAATCATGTTTTCTTCGTCTCTACCTGTTAGCGCGATGAAAGCGTCCATTTTGTCAATGCTCTCAGATTCTAGCAAATCGAGGTCAGTGCCGTCGCCATTGATTACGACAGCGCGTGGAAACAGCTCACAAAGCTCACTGCAACGTTTGGGGTCTTTTTCAATTATTTTAAGCTGATGGCTTCGGTCGTCAAGCATAGTTGCGAGATAATATCCCACCCTGCCGCCGCCAACAATCATTATATCCTTAATTTTAAACATGTCCTGCCCAATAGAATTGAGAAAGCTTACAATATTAGGGCTTTCGCCTGTGATGTGGATTTTGTCGCCTATTTGAAGTTGAAAGTTACCGTCGGGAATAATTATTTCTGATGCTCGCTCAACTGCGCAAATCAAAACTTTTGCGCCAAATCTGCCTGCCAATTCCTTGAGACGTTTGCCGATAATTGGGTGGTTTTCGCGCAGTTTAAAGCCAATGACTTCTACACGACCCTTTGCAAAAGTATCGACTTTGAGTGCGGGGGGGAATTTAACCACGCGCGCGATTTCGCGAGCGGCTTCAAGCTCTGGGTTAATTACCATGCTAAGACCGAATTGAGCCTTCAAAAGCTGAAGTTGTTCGTTATATTCGGGGTTGCGGATTCTCGCGATTGTATTTTTTGCGCCAAGATGTTTCGCCATAAGGCAACAAAGCATGTTAAGTTCGTCGCGAGAGGTCGCCGCGATAAGCAAATCGCAAGTGGGAACGCCCGCTTCGGTTTGAACTTCGGGACTTGCGCCATTGCCTAAAATCCCAAGACAATCTAGAGATTCAAGCGAATTTTCTAGCGCATCACGATTGTTGTCAATAATTGTGATGTTGTGTCCCTCGTCGCCAAGCTCGCGAGATAAGGCGTAACCGACTTTGCCGTCGCCTACGATTACTATGTTCACTGGGTATGGCCTCCTAAATTCATTCTAGTAAAATAAAAAACAAATTAGCGACAGGAGCAGCAAAACGCTGCCCCTGCCGCTAAATTTGTTTTTTTATTCCGTTACAATCCAACGTTTGATTTTGCGGGGGAAACTTTCGTCCTCTGTTACTACTAACACAGGTTCCTTGTAGTCCAGCGCTATCAGCCCAAGGATTGATTTTGCGTCGGCAATCGCGCCGTCTGGGGCGTGAACACCGATGTCTGCTTCGCTTTCCCACGCGATATTCATGAATTCGCGTAAATCTTCAGCGGAATTTAATCTTATTTTCGTTATCATATTGTCACCTCACGGTCTATTATGAACACAGTATAGCACATAATTAAAAGATTTCAAGGACAATTGGAAAAATATTAAATTATGCCTTTGCCGAAAGAAATGCCTCAAAACCAAGATATGCATTGTAAACATCGGTTTTACTTACAATTTCCATAGGAGCGTGCATTGAGAGAACAGGCACGCCAATGTCAACAACGTCAACGCCAAGCTTGGAAATATACATCGCAACTGTGCCGCCGCCGCCCAAATCCACGCGGCCAAGCTCGCCAGTTTGCCATTGCACTTCTTTTGCGTCAAAAATTCTGCGAACTTTGCCGACAAATTCGGCTGTTGCTTCGTTTGTGCTTGATTTACCGCGTGAGCCTGTATACTTTGTTAGGCACACACCGTAGTTCAAATATGCGGTGTTGCGTTTTTCTGTGACTTCTGGGAATGTGGGGTCAAAGGCAACGCTTACATCAGCGGAGAGACATTCTGATTTTTGCAGAACGGAGCTGCCAGAAAGTCCGTGAGGACGAGCAAGGTCATGGACAAAATACTCAATCATGCGGGATTGCAAGCCAGTTGCCCCCTGTGAGCCAACTTCTTCTTTGTCTGCCAAAACATTAATCCAAGTTTTGTCGGGATTTGCAGCATCAAGTGACGCCATAAACGAGGTGTAGGCACATACGCGGTCGTCGTGGCCATATCCGCCGACAAGCGAGCGGTCAAAGCCCACGTCGCGGGCTTTGTGAGCAGGGACAAGTGACAGGTCTGCGGAGAGAAAATCAGCTTCAATTATGCCGTATTTCTCGTTTAGCAGGCGCAAAACGTTGAGCTTAACTTTTTCTGTGGTCTTGTCGTCCTCGTCAGCGCGAAGCGGCAAGGAACCCACAAGAACATTTAGCTCCTCGCCCTTGATTCCCTCGTGGAGCTTGCGCTCGTTTTGCTCTTGGGAAAGGTGGGGCAATAGGTCGTTGATGCAGAAAATTGGGTCGCTATCGTCTTCGCCGATGCAAACCTCAACGTTTGTGCCGTCTTTTTTGGAGATAACGCCATGCAAAGCAAGCGGGACAGTCACCCATTGATACTTGCGTATACCGCCGTAATAGTGGGTCTTGAACATGGCAAGCTGCGCTTCTTCGTAAAGTGGGCGGGCCTTGAGGTCGATGCGCGGGCAGTCGACGTGACTTGCGACAATGCGCACACCATCGCTGATAGGCTGTTTGCCGATTGTAGCAAACAAAAGTGTGCGGTCGCGATTATTAACGTAAACCTTGTCGCCTGCGACGTATTTTTGTGTAGGGTCAAATTCAATATAGCCGTGTTTTTTTAGCTGTTCAAGAGCAAAGAAAACGCTTTCGCGCTCGGTTTTTGCAGTATCAAGGAAT
>JAVBKH010000247.1:0-12882 GCA_031554155.1 Oscillospiraceae bacterium | reverse complement strand
ATAGGAGAAAATGAAAGAGAACAATTGATAATTCTACCGTTTTTATGCTTTCTTTCCGCTTCAATGTGAGAAAAATGCTCACCCTTTGAAAGCCTGGCAAAAATGTTATCCATCTCAACTCTGCCAAGCTCAGATGTCATTAGGTCGCTGCGTTTTCCTATAATTTCCTCCGCAGTGTAGCCAAGAATATTTTCTGCGCCAACATTCCACTCTTTAATATAAGCATTCTTGTCGCGTATAACAATTCCTGCATCATCTGTAGAGAAAAATGCCGAAAGGCTCTGCGCCTTTTTTTCGGCAATTTTTTCATCGTTAGCATCATAAAAAATAATTATATATCCATTAACTTCGCCATCGTCACCATAAATGGGGGTGTAAACAGTGGAACAAATTACAATGCTTCCATTTTTACGTATAATTTCTGCATCGCTTAAATATACTTGCTCCCCTTTAGCGACTTTATCATGTATTTTAATTATTTCATTGATTTGATGTGCGGGAACATAATCGCTTGACGTTTTTCCTATAAACTCTTCCTTTGTATATCCGAAAATATTTTGTGCGCCAACGTTGAAATCTTTGACTTTGCCGTCAATATCTTTCACGATAATCCCTGCATATTCGACTGAAAAAAGTGCAGAAATGATGTGTAAACTCTCTTGATAGATTCGTTTTTCCACAAATTCCCTGCAATGAATTATAAAGCCGTTGAATATCTTTTCAGCTGAATAAGAAGGAGATATTATTGCTGCAAACCATTCGAATTTGCCAAGCTTATTTTTTATTCTCAATTCTAAAAATGTCGGCTCTAATTGATTTTTGACGCTATCAAGTGCAGCTTTAAGTCCCTTTATATCATTTATATGAAAAAAATCTTCAGGCACCTTTTTTATCTCGTCGCAAAGCTGCGCCCCTCTGTACGATAGCCATTTTTTATTAAAAAAGCTGAAGTCATAATTTTCATTAATCAAAAAAATAAGTTTGTTCGATTCATTTGCATGTTTTTGATAATTTGAATCAGACTCAATTGATAAATCTTTCATGCGTTACCACCTGTTGAAAATTTTGCAAAATTACATACAATAACATTATAACATTTGTAAATATATAGTCAATCACAAATAAAGCCATAAAGCTGCACTTTTATGCAAAGTGCAGCTTTATTCTAATTACAAGATAATCACACCACTTCACACAGTGTCTAGGTCAAGGGGCATGATTAAATATTTTATACTTTTCGAATGAATTCAGTATGACATTTTGAGCATTTTATGCTGATTTTGCCTTTGCCTTTAGGCACACGCAATTGTTGCTTGCACGACGGACATTTTAAGTACACGAATGTGTTGCGCTCCTGCAACATTTTTTGTCTTAACTTGAAGGACGCTGTTAGCGATTTTGTCAAGCCCAACAGCTTGCGGTTTTCTTGCTGACGTTTCTGTATATTTCGCGATAGGACACGAAGTATGCAGAATACAAAAAAGAAATAATACCCGAGAATAAACCACTGAATGTGGGTAAATCTCGCCACTAGCGACATAATAATCGCAAGCCCGAACAAAACCCACGAAAGTGCATCAAAGCCGTTTCTGCCATACATAAACCGTCGCATACCGTTAATTAGGTTCTCTTTAATTTTGTACCAGTTCATTCTGTCCCCCGTAAACATTTGTTTTTCCCATTATACACAAAAAAATATGGGTTTGTCAAAGTATAGCGTTAACAGCAATAGCAACGTTGCATAAACTGTATTGAGGTGGTTTTATGAGTCCTGTCGAATTAAACACGCTTATTACATCGGTAAGCAACTACCTTTTTTGCAAATTGGAAGAAAAAGCTTTTTTTAATCTTGGAATATTCCTCTCGCTGTTGAGCAAGGAAATGTTAGCAATGGAAGCCGTTAGAGATTTATGCAAATGGCAGGATAAACACCACAAACATTAGGTTTTACATATTTGTGAATATTCTTATATTTGCTACGCAATCTATTCTCGGGAGGTGATTTCGTGGCAAAAGATAGCCAGCTTGACCCTAAAAATGTTCGTGAAATGAAGGCCAAGGGCGGCCCAACTATGGCGCAAAGCGCACTTGACGGCGAAAGCCGCAACAACAAAAAGCAGTCAGGCAATCGAGAAAAAGCGGGCGACGACAAAAAGTAGCTCAAAAAAAACACGCACCTTAATGGCGCGTGTTCTAATTTTTTATGGCGTATTTTGTGATGTACAGCTTGAGCTGAGCGCAAACCGTATTCCATGCTTGTCAAATTGCTGTTTAATTTCGCGGCGTGCATCGCTGCAAGCATCAAAGTTGTTGCCAATATGCTCTGTCCACATGCTGACGCGCAAATCCACGCCGTAAAGCGTGAGCGCGCGCACAAATGCTTTAGCGGCAGGCCCTTTTTGTTCGGCTTTAGGCCTCACATCAACAAAGTCTGGGTGGCTCGTCACAGCGTCAACCATGATTTTTCTTGCAAGCTCAAGGTCAGAATCATAGGTAATAGTCACGTCCACAAAGGAAGATGCCTTGCCGTCGTAATAGTTTGAATTCTCAATCAGTTCCTTGTTTATAACCGAGTTTGGAACTATCACGCGGCTGTTAACGAATGTGCGAACAACCGTATGGCGAAGGGTAATATCTTCGATGTAGCCTGTGATTTTGCCGTTTATCAAATGTACGCGGTCGCCAACATCAAAGGGGCGTGACATTGATATAACCATGCCGTTTATTGCATTGCCAATTGATTCTTGCGCTGCAAGACCGATTGTCAGCGCGATAATTCCAGAGCCTGCCAGTAGCGTCTTAAAGCCAGCGGCATTGTAATTAAATATTTGTTGAAGAGAAATAAATATTCCGATTAAATAAATTAGAGCAATTACGAAGTTATGCAAAAATTTTAAGTGTATGCGTTCTGTCTTTTTACTGTGCTTAATTGTAAATTTGTAAAGCTTCACAACAAAATAAGTCACAATTAAAACAAAAACTATGCGTAAAACAATGTAAAAGGTACTTGTGCTCGTCAAAATCGTGTTTATAAAACCCATTTGTTCCTCCGAGATTGGCCGTATGCAGTCTCATCTTAAAATCTGCCTAAACAGATTATCCCCAAAACCGACCGTTTATCAAGCTAAGCCTATTCTTGTGGAAATTTTAATCCGATTTGCTTACGAGTTTCGTCAAGAATTTTCATTACGCCGAGTGTAAATTCGTGCGTCACAAATTCGTTTTCAAGCTTACCTGCAAGAATATCGTCACAAGCCGCGTCAAATTCATACTGGAAGCCCTCGTCAGCCTTGCAGCCCTCTGCAAACTGTGAACCCTCGGCGGTTATAAGCTCCGCTTGTTGCGAACACCAAAAGCAAGGGATTTTGATGGTGCCATCTGTGCCATAAATTATGGCTTCTCTTGAGCCTGTAAACTCAATACTCGAGAATAAGCGCGCTACTGCGCCATCTTTATATTTTAGATTTACTGCGACGGCGCTGTCTACTCCTGTATCGTTGATTGTACCGACGGCTTTAATTTCAGTCGGATTTTCACCGAGCATCATCTGCGAAAAGGCGATAGGATACACGCCAAGGTCAAGCAGTCCGCCTCCACCAAGCTTAGGGTCGTAAACTCTCAACTTATCGCGAGACATAAATATGGAAAAATCCACGTTCATTGTGATAATTCTGCCGATTTTTCCGCTTCTAACCCATTCAATCGCTTGCTTTACTGCGGGATTGAATCTCGTCCACATACCTTCTAGCAAATATACCTTATTTTTATTTGCTGCCTCAATCATTTCAGTGGCTTGCGCAACATTGAGCGCAAACGGTTTTTCGCATACAACCGGTTTTCCGCATTCAAGTGCAATCATTGTGTGCTCGTGATGCGACGAGTTCGGGGTTGCAATGTACACAGCCTTGACATTTTCGTCCATGATAGCGGCTTTGATGTCCTGATAAGCTTTGCCGCCGTACTGTGCCGTAAGCTCCTGTGCTTTATCAAAGCTGCGAGAGTAGGCAGATGCTAAGTACGCATTTTTCGTTAGGTCAAAGTTATCCAGAACACGTTTTGCAATTCTCCCCGTTCCAATAAAACACCAGCCAAAAGTTTTGTCGCTCATATATTTTCTCTCCTATCACAAAACACCAGCGGTCTGCTGGTGTTTTGAAAATTTATGTATCAAAAAATCTTAATATTTAGAGCCAGTTGTTGCTTCAAAATGAACAGACTCGTTGTCCGAGTTGCCGCTCATGCTAAATCCAGTGCCTGTGGCAACAGCATCATACCTCTTTGCGGAATCGTTTACAAGTTTGAACTGAGAAATAAAATGATGCAAAGAGTCAGACTCGTGCTTCATCGAGGTAGCTGCATTTGACGAAAGCTCTGCACCTCGGCTAATCAAGCTAACGACCTCGCCAACCTCTTGAACGCCGCTGTTGATTTCGCGAATTGCTTTTGTTTGAGCCTGTGATGTCTGTGCAATAACGTTGACAAGCTTGCTGCTTTCGTTAATGCCGTTGACGATTTCGCCAAGTGATTCAGCAGTATTGTTGGCAATCTTTGCTCCAAGCTCCGCTTTGCCGATTGAGTTTTCAATGAGCGCACCTGTTTCTTTTGCGGCTTCCGCGCTTTTTGCAGCAAGGTTGCGAACTTCTTCGGCAACAACTGCAAATCCTTTGCCGTGTTGACCTGCGCGAGCAGCTTCAACGGCTGCGTTAAGCGCGAGAATATTTGTCTGGAATGCAATATCGTCGATAACTTTCATGACCTTGCCGATTGATGCGCTTGCATCGTTTATATCCTTTACGGCCTGCATCATGTTATCCATCTGCTGTGTGCCGACCTCTGCATTTCTGCGGATAGTATCGCCCATTGTGGATGCATTGAGGGCCATTTCGGCCGCTTCTTGTGTTTTGTCTGCAACCATAGCTATTGACTTGCTAAGTGCTGCAACTGCGGCAGTTTGCTCTGTTGCGCCCTGCGCAAGGCTCATTGAACTGTCGGACACGTTATGGGAGTTTTGGGCAACTTCTATAGAAGTATCGCTGATTTGTGTAAATGTGGAGTTAAGCTCTGCAACCAACTTCTTTAGAGCAATGCCAATATCGTCCTTTTCGGAAGCAATATTTACTTTTATTGTCAAGTCGCCGTCGGCAACTGCCATAATTTCTTGACGAACGCCGTTCAAACGTTGGTACATGGTTCTCGTGGCAACAAGCGTATCCGCGACTTCATCCTTGCCATCTGCCAACTGGTTAAACCTAGCAACAACATCATCGGGCAAATTCAAATTGCCAGCAACACCAATTTCATTTAATGCTGTTCGCATTGCAATAAGCGGAATTGTAATTGATTTTACTATGATAGATGCTAGCAAAATTATAATAATCGCGCCTAAGCCAAAGCAAATAGATGTTACTAAAAAGGCAAGACTAGTTGTTCTTGCATTGATGCCTTTTATGAGCTGAATATTTGCGGAAACTAGCTCAATAATGTGATTGCAGTATGTTCTAAGTACTTCATCAAGCGGCTCAAAATCTTTTGCAATAACTTGAGCGAGCTGAGTTGAATCCTTTGCCATGGCAAACTTGCTGATATTGGCAACTATAGGAAGCATTGGCTTGAATTGGCTTCTCAAGTTCGAGATAAGGTCAATGGCTTCACCTTTTCTGGTGTCTTTTTTTAGCATTTCTTCAAGTATTTTGATTTTTTCATCAATAACTTTTGAACCTGCATCAATATCCTTTAAGTCTTGCGCAATTTTAGCGTCGTCGCCGTTAATAACAGCAACTGGTAATCCACGCACAAGTGCGCGAACCTGACCATATGACTTGTTGATGTCCTCCAAAATTCCATTTGGATAAATTATTCCGTTAAAAAGCTGGGTACTTGCTGTATCTAAGATTTTGATGCTCAAGATTGCTGCTGCCGCAAGAATTACCATGCTTACCACAGCGACTGCGACGAGTAAAATAAGCTTTGTTCTCGTTTTGATATTCCGGAAAAACTTCATTTAATATACCCCTTATACCTTTAATAATTAGCTACACACAAGCTGTAAAAAAATTTATGCTAATTAAATGCATAAACATTTGTTATTTTATCACAAAAATCATGTGATGTCCAGATGTTACTATGTAAATAGCTTGTTTTGGATATTTTTCTCACAAAAATAGCTTAGACAAGATAATTTTTTGCTTAGCTGCGTCAATTCCTATACTCTCAAGATAATTTATGATATTGCCATATTTTTCTTTTATAAAATCAAGTGTAATCCGCATTGTGTCTGGTGAGGACTCGAACAAATATCTCGGAACATCTGGCGTCGACTTTCCAATGGGCGCGTGGTGTAGTAACGTTTCGGTATACGAATAATCCTCGATTATCGTGTCGTCGTCTACGCCTGCAAGCCCGAGCAAAAGCATCGCTGTTATGCCTGTTCGGTCCTTTCCTGCTGTGCAATGAAAAAGGTAGCTGCGAAAGCGTTCATCTGCAAATTGCTCAAAAACTCGTTTAAATCCGCCGCTTCCCCGCTCCAATAGCCCAATATACATTTCATACATCGTTTTAGGAAAATCCGAAAAATCCCCTACAGCAAAATTTGAAGAAATATAGTCCAGCATCGGCACATGCAAAAAATGAATATCCTCGCTGTTTTCTATTACATCTGGCGCTTGCTTTCGCTCCGCTGTTGAGCGCAAATCAATCACGCAGTCAATGCCGATTTCGCTAAGTTCTTTTTTGCCGTTAATCCCAATTTTATTTAGAGCAGTTGAGCGAATGAACCTGCCCATTGATATTACCTTGCCATCTTTCGTTACATACCCGCCAAGGTCGCGCATATTCGAAATTTGCGGAATTTTATAAACATGGCATTTATATTCCATTAATTTAGCCACCTTAATACCCGTAAGATTCGGGTAAAATAAGCACAGTAATGCGGTTTTTTATTTGCTGATAATAGCTTACAAGCTCATGGCAGCAAAAGCGACTTGGGTGGCTGCAATCAGTACAATAACCAATTTTTCCGCAAGGTGTGTCTTTGTTAAGTCTTACGGCGTTTGCGGGCGACGCGATAGATGCTTTGCGCTTTTTTGCAGCATCAATATCTTTGACGATTTTGTTTTCGCCTGCGATAACTACGACTTTTTTTGGCCCATAAACCAACGCTGCAACACGATTTCCCGTGCCATCAATGTTATAAAGCTCACCATTTTCGGTTATTGCGTTGCTGCTCATGAGATAAACGTCGGAGCACAGCGCATCGTGAAAAACCTTCGGTATGTCGGCATTTGGGGCGTATCTATCATAATATGTGAACTTGCCGCTTTTTATATAGTCAATGACACCTGTCTCAAACAAAGTCATAGAGCCGCCTACCGAACAGCTTGCACCTTCTGGCATCAACTCATCAAGTTTTTTGAACAATTCGTCCTTATCTTTTATGTAATGTGCGTCGTAGTTATTCTTGCAAAGAGCTTCAATTGTCCTTATTATGCGTTTTTCTTGAATTATTCCTGTGTTTTGGTCCATTATTTCAGCTCCTTAATAAAATTTAATAACATCTAATATTATACTTGTTTTTTATATTTTTTACAAGTCTTGAAGAGTTGGCGGCAAAAAGGTATAATTGTATAAACGGAGGTGAAATTCATGGGCGTTTTTGGCTCGGCAAATCTGGCAAACATGATGGGCGGAAAGGCTTCTCCGCACGAAATTGAGCGGCTTGTTGATAAGCTCAATATTATCCCAAGCGATAATATTTCGCGGGTATCGTCCGAAGACGTTCGCGTGACTGCGATTCAGCTCTTGCGAAAAAACTATTCGTCCCTTGCGGACTACATTGTGGATATGAACCTCTATATTTCCGATGCTGTGAATCGTCGTGCGCAAATCGTGTGCTTTCCTGCGTTTACAGGCCTTTTGCCCGTGACTTTTGTGCCGCAATTCCAGACTGCATTGCCCAGATTACGCCCGCTTGCGTCAACAGGATTCCCAGATATTGGCGATATGGTCGATGCTTTAGAGTATTTTTCCGATTTTGTATTTGATGTGTACTTTAACACAATGTCAGCACTAGCTGCAAGGCATAGAATTTTCATTATGGCTGGCACAACGCTTTATTACGAGAAAGGCAAGCCGCATCACAGGGCATTTTTGTTCAACAGCGATGGCGATATGATTGGCTTTCAAGATAAAATTAGCCTAAACACACTTGAAAAAGCGTTGGAAATTGAATCTTGCGCCGAACTAAAGCTGTTTGAAACACCTTTTGGCGGTGTGGCAATTTTAACTGGCGAAGATGCAGATTACTTTGAGCCTGCAAGAATCGCCAGAAATCTTGGCGCAAAAATATTGATTTCGCCTAATATTTCGATGCATGAATACACGCCAGTAAACATGGCTTTGGGCTTAAATATGCGAGTGCAAGAGAATGCTGTGTACGGCGTGCAGAGTATGCTCGTTGGCGACACTGGCCTTGGCTTTGCAACGGAAGGCTATGGCAGCGTTTTTTCTCCTAATGAGTTGCTGATTAAGAAAAACGGGTCGCTTGCGCACACTTCTGGCCGCTATGAGCCAGACATTGTGTGCGCAAAACTCAATTACGACAGGCTCGAAGATTCTTTTAGCCCGTACATTCACGATAAAAACCCCGAACTTTTAGCCAAATATATCGACAGGCTTTATTAAAAGCTTAGTTGGTCGCCTTTGTCCTCTTCTTTGGGTGCTTGCCCTGTGGAGGGCAAATTTTTTGTGCGAAAACGATGTGAGTTAGCAAGCAAATCCTCTGTAAATGGCACTGCCTTTACAATAACATGATTCTTTTTAAGCGTCATAGCTTGGATTCCCTGGGTATTTTTTGTGGTCTTGGCTGAAATTGCGCCAGTGTTCACAATCAACATTCTGCCGCCCGTGGTCTTGAGCAGGAATTCCCCGTCAGCGTCAACTTGATACATTGAAACGAGTTGGGTCTTGTCATAATAAGCACCGATTAGTTTTTTGCGCTTAGTCTTGGTCTCGTAGCTCACAAGTTCAACTTTGGCAGCCTTTCCATTGTTAAAAAAGAATAGCATATTTCCCGAATAATCTCGTGTCACAGCCATATATATAGCATTTTCGCCCTCGTCAAAGCCAAGCTTTGCGGGAATATAATCGCCGAAAACACTTGCCTTTGAGTCAACAAAATCATTTAAATCTGCCTTGTACACCTGCTGCTTGTCGCTAAAAAACAAGACCTGCGCAGCGTTTGAGGTCACGACCTCTTGCGCAATTGTGTCGCCTTCTTTCAGCTTGTGTTCGCCACTCATTCTAAGCGATTGCATCGTAATTTTTTTGAAATAACCCTCTTTTGTGAAGAACACGGTCACAGGATAGTCTGGAACTTCCTCCACAACTTCAGCAGAATCCTCGTCCGTTGGGTAATAAAGCAAGGTTTTGCGCGGCTCGCCGTACTTTTTTGCTACAGTGCGGAGCTCGTCGATTATTATTGCAATAACCTTTTTCGGGTTGTCGAGTATGTCCTGCATCTCGGCGATATCGGCCTTTAGCGAGTCAATTTCTTGTGTTCGTTTTAGAATATATTCTCGGTTGAGGTGGCGCAAACGAATTTCTGCTACGTACTCGGCTTGGATTTCGTCTATGCCAAAGCCAATCATAAGGTTTGGCACAACCTCGCGCTCTTCATCGGATTCGCGCACGATTCTGACGGCTTTGTCAATGTCAAGCAAAATCTTGGCAAGACCCTGCAAAAGATGTAGCTTGTCCTTCTTCTTTTTCAGGTCAAAAAACACGCGGCGGCGCACACATTCGCGACGAAATGCGCTCCACTCGTTGATAATTTCGGCAACACCCATTACCCTTGGAGCACCTGCAACCAAGATATTGAAATTGCAGGAGAAGCTGTCCTCAAGGGGTGTCATGCGGAAAAGCTTTTGCATTAGCTTGTCTGGCTCAACTCCGCGGCGCAGGTCAATTGTGATTTTAAGTCCCTTTAAGTCGGTCTCGTCGCGCATGTCCGATATTTCGCGGATTTTGCCCTGCTTGATTAAGTCGACAACTTTATCCATAATTGCTTCAACCGTGGTTGTCGGCGGTATTTCTGAAACGTCGATGCAGTTGTTTTCTTTGTCATAGCTGTATCTTGAGCGAATTTTTACAGAGCCGCGACCAGTTTCGTATATTTTTTTCAGCTCATCTTGGTTGTAAATTACAAACCCGCCACCTGCAAAGTCGGGGGCTTTAAGCGTTGACAGCAAATCGTGGTCGGGATTTTTCATCAAAGATGAGGCAGTTTCGCAGACTTCTGCGAGATTAAACGAGCAAATTGAGCTTGCCATGCCCACAGCAATGCCCATGTTCGAGTTCACAAGCACTGACGGAAAAGTCACAGGCAAAAGCGTGGGTTCTTTCATGCTGCCGTCGTAGTTGTCAATAAAATCAACGGTGTCGCTGTCGATATCCTCGAAAAGTTGTGTGCTAATCGGGGCAAGCTTCGCTTCGGTGTAACGGGAGGCAGCGTAGGCCATGTCCCGCGAATACGCCTTGCCAAAGTTGCCCTTGCTGTCGACATATCCATGAAGCAAAGCTTCGTTGCTTCTCGAAAGTCGCACCATTGTCTCGTAAATTGCGGCATCACCATGCGGATTAAGCCGCATAGTCTGCCCCACGATATTGGCAGACTTTGTTCGCGAACCATTCAAAAGCCCCATTGAATGCATGGTGTAAAGCAGCTTGCGATGGCTTGGCTTAAAGCCGTCAATTTCGGGAATAGCACGCGAAACAATCACGCTCATAGCGTATGGCATGTAATTTTTCTCAAGCGTCTCCGTAATGGGCTGGCTTATCACAATGCCTGCATTTTCAAAAACGGCTTCCATCGCCTTTGGCTTTTTTGAGCTTTCCTTTTTAGGTGGCAAGTTCTAATCATTCCTTTTAATTTTTCGGGGTCAAATCTATGCTTCGGGAGTTTCGGTTTGCTCCTGTGGATTTTCTGTATGTTCAAGGGGCTTTGCGGGTTTGTTTTTGCTGTAGCCAATCACTGCAAGCAGCACCGCAACGCCAATACACGCAAGTGTGTTGATTGCAATATCAATAGTGAAAAATCCTTGATGCAGAAAGCGCGCGACGAAAATTCGCACTATAGTGCTAAAAACAACGCCGTAGTAAAGCACCAAAAAAGCGGAGAGATATAGCTTGTTGATTTTTGTAAAGCGCAACAAAATATAAGTAACAACGAGCGAGATTGCAGAGAGCACAGCAAGCGGAAATCCAAGTGGCTTGTACCAGCCGTGTACTGGCGTTGCGTGTTCAAGCAGGCTTAAAAAAGGAAACACGGCGATGCTAAACACGATAATAAAACAAGGTATCCTGTGCTTTGCGGCAAGCAACAGCGTCGATACTAGCAGCCAAAAAAAAGGCACGCATATAAACGGATAGACTGCCCATGTGATTTGGTCGTTGAGCACAATGTCTGTGATAAAGCATACGCCGATTGCGATGAAACACGCTATTGATACAACGAAAAATGCGAATTTAAGCAGCTTATTTTTAGTTATCATACTGATTCTCCTTATGTTAAGATATGTCGGCAGTTTCGAGATAACTGGGTCCAAACTCTGCGATAAAATCTTTTCGGCCTTGCAGGTTGTCTCCGAGCAAAACATCGAACATGGTGTCTGTCGCGGCGGCTGTGGACGGTACAACCTTAATAAGTCGCCTTGTCTGCGGGTTCATCGTGGTAAGCCACATCATATCGGGCTCGTTTTCACCAAGACCTTTGGAGCGCTGTAGCTTGCACTTTTTTAGTCCGCCAAGCTCATCGAGCATCTTCGTTTTTTCCGCATCGGAATAGGCAAAATACGTCTTGTCTTTTGATGTAATCTCAAACAATGGCGACTCTGCAATGTAGACAAAGCCCTCATTGATAAGCGTTGGCGTCAGTCGGTATAGCATGGTTAAAATCAACGTTCGAATTTGAAAGCCGTCTACGTCGGCGTCGGTGCAAATTACAATTTTATTCCAACGCAATCCGTTCAAATCGAAGGTCGAAAGCTCCTTATTTGCCTTGGATTTAACCTCAACTCCGCAGCCCAAAACCTTGATAATATCGGTGATAATGTCATTCTTGAAAATCTTGTCGTACTCTGCTTTGAGGCAGTTTAAGATTTTGCCGCGAACAGGAATAATCGCTTGGAAATCGCTGTCGCGCCCAAGCTTGCAAGCTCCAAGCGCAGAGTCACCCTCAACGATGTAGATTTCCCGCTTCGACAAATCTTTGCTGCGGCAGTCGACAAATTTCTGCACACGATTTGCGATATCAACGTTGCTTTGCAGCGTTTTTTTAAGGTTTAGCCTTGTCTTTTCGGCGTTTTCGCGGCTTCGCTTGTTTATAAGCACCTGTTCCGCAATTTTGGCGGCATCGTCTGGGTTTTCGATAAAATAAACCTCAAGGCAGTGGCGCAAAAATTCTGTCATGGCTTCGTAAACAAACTTGTTGTTTATGGCCTTTTTGGTTTGATTCTCATAGGAAGTCTGTGTTGAAAAGTTGGACGACACAAGCACCAAGCAATCTTCAATATCTTGAAACGTTATCTTGCTTTCGCCCTTTAAGTATTTTTGCTGGCTTTTTAAGTATGCATCAATTATCGCGACGGTTGAAACCTTTACAGCGCGGTCTGGCGAGCCGCCATGCTCCAAAAAGCTTGAATTGTGGTAGTATTCGAGCAGCTTGACGCGGTTGCTAAAACAAATTGCCGCACTTAGCATTACCTTGTATTCGGGCTTGTCTTCGCGGTCGCGGCCTTGACGCTCCGCTTGCCAAAAGCGAATGCCAGTAAGCCCCTCGTCACCTACAAAATCCTTAACATAGTCGACGATACCGTCTGCATAAAAAAA
>JAVBKH010000256.1:0-4060 GCA_031554155.1 Oscillospiraceae bacterium | reverse complement strand
GACCCCAATATTTGTGTTTCATCAATTGCTGATTATTTCAGCCTAAATCCGTCCTATCTTTCGAGAATCTTTAAAAAAATAGTAGGCGTGGGGCTAGCGGACTATTTGCAGCGAGTGAGAATTAACGCTGCTATGGAGTTGATGAAAGACAAAGAAGTCAGCGTAAAAGAAGTATCAGAGCTTGTTGGTTACAGCAATGTGCTTACAATGAACCGAGCATTCAAAAAATTGGAGGGGACGACGGCAGGAAAACGAAGAAACTCTGATTGAGTCTCCGCCACTACCGTCGACCATTAGTAAACAACAGGGCTTACACTTTGGGGCTGGTCTCCACTGCTTTCTCTGCCTTTATGCTTTCGTAGGACACGATGACTGCGCCTGCTATAATTATTATAATGCCGAATATTGTTCCGATACCAGGAATCACTCTGAAAGGCGGCAGCATAAGGAAAGCCACAAGGAATACAGCATATGTAATATTTAGTGACTGTGCAGTGCCAACACCGCCATACGTCATGCTGAAATACCACAGTGCATATGATAACGCTGAACCTGCCGCACCAATAAAAATGAGAACCCAAATTGCAGCCTTATTGCCAACAAGGCCATTCAAGAATGGGAACGCCGTAGCGTTTACGTCAAAGCTTCTAATAAGCTCGCCAATATAGCCGAAATTACCTGTGATAAGCGAGCATATGAGAGTCATGACTGCGAACAATAGTATAATGTAAACGCGACGCATGACCGTTGTAACTTCGGGATGAATATCCGCACGCATGGCGTTATAGCCAAACAGTCCTTCAAACGCATACCCTATAGCTGGAATTAACGCAATAAGATATACAAACCACGGAACAGGGTCGCCAAGGCCTGTCATTACGCCAACACCGAGAATCGTTAACAAAATACCGAGGAATTTAAACTTGGTAAGCTTTTCTTTGAACCAAACAACCGCCACAAGAGCACCGATTGCTGGGAACGCTGTAGAAAGCGTTAGTGCTAGCGGTGAGTTGTAACTACTGGCAATTACGTATGGTACTGCGCCCAGTAAACCCGAGCAAGCGGCTGCGGGCAACACAGCTATTGAATCCCTGCTGAAAAGCGTTTTCCAGAATTCGCCGAGTTTTTTCATCTTAAATAGAATTATCAGCTCTGTGATGAATGCCATGCAAGAATCAACAAGGGCGATGACCAAAGCGCAGACAATTATTAACATCCAACCAGAAAATGAATTGATGTCGCCTTTGCTTGCAACATACAGGTTGAGAACGTTGTACAATACCAGTGCATTAATTGCCCAGGTCGCACCTGACAAAACCCCGTAAATAGTCCCCTTTTTTGTGTCCATCATTTGTCCCCTTTCAAAACATACGCTAAAATATTGTTTTTAATGTTTGGCATTTTTTATAATGTCTTTCCATATTCTACAACTTATTTTATTTAATATCTATATTCACTTTTTTACCTATGTATGTTTTTTAGGTTTTTATTCAATATTTTCTCTAAAATACGTGCAATTTTATTCTTTGTCATTGCTGCAACAATTCTTTTCTACACAGAATATGTATATGGTGTAAAAAAATGAACATTCCATTATAATAAATTCGACCACGCAATTGCGGGTTAACGCTGCCGTTTGAAGTTACCTTCCTTACGCTTGCACTTTTGTTCAAATTGATGTATTATTATCTCTTAATGCTAAAACGGATGGAGATAATAGATGGGAAATATAATTGAAGTCAAAGATTTCGTCAAGAAATACGGCGGCTTTACTGCTGTGGACAACATCTCATTTGGCGTGGAGGAAGGCAGCGTATTCGCGTTTCTCGGCCCAAACGGAGCAGGCAAAAGCACAACAATAAACACACTCTGCACTATTTTTGAAAAAACTACAGGCGACCTTTTAATTGATGGCAAGGACGTATCCCGCGACAAGGATTATGTGCGAAGCGTAATTGGCGTCGTGTTTCAAGACCCGACACTTGACAACAAAATGACCGTCGAAGAAAATATGGTCATGCACTGCCACTTCTACAATGTGCCAAAGCGAGAAATGCAGGAGCGAATAAATTTTACGCTTGGCATCGTTGATATGCTTGATTGGCGCAGAGCTATGGTTTCAAGCCTTTCTGGCGGAATGAAGCGTCGCGTTGAAATTGCAAGAAGCCTGCTGCATATGCCTAAGGTTTTGTTCTTGGACGAGCCGACAACTGGCCTTGACCCGCAAACCCGCGCAAGCATCTGGGATTATATTGTCAAGCTGCAAAAAGAAAAAGGCATCACGATTTTCCTCACGACGCATTACATGGACGAGGCTGAAATTTCAAACAAGGTTGCGGTTATTGACCACGGCAAAATCATCGCCTACGACAGACCGTACCAGCTAAAACAGCAATACACCAAGGACAAAGCGTATATTAGCACCCGCGATGAAGCGTCGCTTGAGGCTTTGCTGTCCAAGTACAGTTTGCCATTCAAGCGCAAGACTGGTTATTATTCCATTGAGGTGAGCAATCTGCCCTCTTTAATGGAGGTTATTGGCGACCAACGCGAAAACATCACAGAAATGGAAATAAAAAAAGGAACACTCAACGACGTGTTCCTCGAAATCACAGGAAAGGATATACGCGAATGAGAATTATCATAGCGCTTTGGATGCGCAATCTTAAAATTTTTCTACGCAACAAGGTACAACTTGTTTTCACGGTCATTATGCCGTTTTTCTTCCTTTATGTTTTTAGTGCAGTCTTTAAAAGTGACTTCATCGAGAATCCCGTAACATATATGCTTGCGGGTATCGTCATCACAAACGTGTTTCAGACTTCACTTACCATTGCAACCTCCACAATTGAGGACATAGTTTCTGGCTTTATGAAAGAGGTGCTCGTTAGCCCTGTCAAACGCGTTCAAATCGCGGCTGGGCAGTTACTTTCCTCCGCCACAATAGCAACATTTCAAGGAATTATTACGCTAATTGTCGGATTTTTCATTGGCCTTCGCTTTACAAATATCGTCACACCTATTGCGGTAATTGCCGTCATGGCGGTGGTGGGTCTTGTTTTTTCGGGTCTTGGACTTTTCATGGCAACTCTTATTAAAAATGCTCAAACATTTCAGATTGTCGTTGCCGCCGTCACAATGCCGTTTACATTCCTATGCGGCGCGTATATCCCCCTAAGTCTAATGCCAAAGGCGCTGCAAATTGTGGCTTTACTCAACCCAATGACCTACACAACCGCATTTTTCCGCACCATTATACTAGAAAAGACACACCTTACAACCTCACAACTAATTGACCAACAGCTCGCGTTTCAAATTGGCGGAGTTGTAATAACTCCGTGGGTCAGCATGATTATTGTGCTTGCTTTTGGCGCACTTTTCCTTATGCTTGCTACAGCAGTCTTTTCTAAAGTGGATTTTTCGCGCATCAACCGCTCAAAAAGCAAAGAACAGGATATTTTTCAATAACTTGGAACAAATGCAAAAATATCAAGACCGCACAACTTGTACCATTTAACATAACATGTTACAATTAAGCGAAATATAATCAAGGAGTATTTGAATGGCATTAACAATTTTTCACGCAATACTACACACACTGTGTAACGACGGCTCTGAATCTATTTTTTCAAAGGAAGAACTTGATATCGACAGCGAGGTCTGCTACGAATTTATAAGTAAGCATGTACGAAGGCTCATCACTAATCCTACAGCTCGCGAAGCTTGTTTTTCGGCAGAATCACAGGTTTTCTCGCTTGTTTCATCATATCAGAAAGGCAATACATATTTTAAGGATTTCAGCCTAAATATTACTGAACGGTTGCTAGAAATTATGAAGCGCAGCGCTGATATTCCATCTGCTGATGTTTTAGTAGTGGCATTTGAGAGCAGCCACAAGGAATATATCGCTATACTAAAGCTAAATTATATGGAATGCTTCACTCATCGCGTTGTTGAGCTTGAAGTCGGCAAAGAAAATCGTATTATTAAAAATTCCGCAGTCTTGCCCGCAGCTGGTGGCAAAGTGGAAGAAGCCTGCTTGATTCCATACGACCCCATG
>JAVBKH010000100.1:0-3908 GCA_031554155.1 Oscillospiraceae bacterium | reverse complement strand
CTCGCGCGCCTTTTTTAGCGCAATATCTTCTGGGCAGGTCTCCACTTCGTTCTCTGGCTCACTTGAAACGGGAGCCGATGGCGGTTGACTTAAATCAAGTTTTTGCACCGTTGGTGGTATAGAAGTTTGCTCAACTTCGCCATCGTCATTTTCGGGTTCACCGTCTGGTGGGTCTGCTTCATCTTGCAATTCCTCGACAGGTACATCCACCACAGGCGATTGACTTGTAACCACCACCGAAACTGGCGGCATATTGCTTGCGCTAACGAACGGTAAAACCCTCGAAAGTGCGTTTTCATAAGCCATATCCTTTGCTTTTGCAAAACAATCAGATATGCTTTGCGCTTTGCCGCGCTCAACAATGCCAATTTCCATAACCATGTATTCGCTGTCACCTGCATTTCGGTTGTCATACAGCCTACAGGAAGCCGTTACATAATCTCCCTTGACTTCGCCGACACCTATGTGGATTTTACCGTTTGGATAAGTCGTCTGAAATGTCGCCTTGTTTTGAACATTGCTCATTTTTGTTCCTCCTCTTTCTTGTTAAAATTGTTTTTAAAATAAAAAAAGGCGTAGCAAACCCGTTTTGGGTATACTACGCCTAATATCAATAAACTTAACGGCAACATTTAAGCTGCCCACATCGCAAGTCCATCTAAGAACTCAAAATACATTAATATACACATTATATAGTATGATAACTAGAATGTCAAGCTGTATTTTGTGTTTTATAAAAATTAAAAAATTTATGCTGCAATATTTTGTTTGCCCCAAGTAAGCTCGGCACGCCCTTCCTCGTTTCTCTGCTTAATTGTGACATTTTGGTGCAATGAAAAATCAAAGCCCATTTCAGCAAACAAATCTTGGAAAGATATGTCTTGACCCTTGAGGAATCGCAACATGCGCTCCTTTGATACCAGCAAATATATGAGATTAGTTTCGATGCTGTCGGGATAATTAACGTAGTAGATAAACTTCTCTCGTGTGCTGGTATATCGGATAAATCGATAATAGAATTGCCCCATTTTGCTGTCGTTCCAGTGCATTTCTGGCAAGAAACAATAATCAACAAAGTCGATACTAATGCTTTCAGAAAGGCATTGTTGCGTACAGATTAGGATTGAGTTTTCATAATCCATGAATCTGCCGTTAACTAACTGCTTGCGAGCTTTTGGGTTGTACTCGCTGCCAGTTACAGTAAATACAGGACGGTCAGGGAAATGCTTTCGCGCCATTTTTGCGTATTCATTGACTATGCTGTTTTGGCGAACGCCGATGACAACTCGTTTATCTGGTATTTCGCGGATTTTATAGAAAATTAGCTTCAGCTTGCCCGTCAGACCATCGCCCGTGTATTCGGGAAACACGCCTGCACAAGTGCAAATACGCAACATGATTTTGATTTGCGCTATGATTCGCGCCTGGGCTTTCTTTCTCTCGTTCATATTGTCGCTTTTGAAATACAGATACTCCAAGCGAACAAATTCTTTTAGTGCAACTTGGTACAAATCTTGCTCTGCTGGTGTCATCACGGCAGTTAGCTCACTGCGTCGTTCTAAATCTTTGCCAGTAACCTCGGTAAATGTGCGCGTAATCATGGTATAGTTGATGATGTCACGCAAAATTTCCGCATTAAATATGTCTGGGGTAGTTTTTACAACGCCGAACACAGTCAGCTTTTCGGGCAAGTGGCTCATTCTGAACCAAGTTTTACCCAAAACATACGGCGGATATGGCTTTCCACGCATACCGTTACTACTTTCGTTGTAAAAATCCGATTCCGTGTCATAGGTATATAGAGTATCTGCCATTGTAAGCATGGTGGTTGATGCATTATACATCAAATATAGCTGTGGATAAACTTCTACAACATTGTTGTTGATTGAAGTGCCGCTCATTAAAAGCTTGTATTTCAGCTTGCTAAAGCAGGCTATAGTCGCCTTTGTGAGCCTGCCAACTTCGTCATTCTGCTCAAGTGCGGAGGAGTTTTGTGCTTCATCATAAATCAAGAATAGTTTTCGGCTGGCAAGCTTGACTATATGCTTAATTTGGCGCTGATAGTTTTTCACACGACCAAGCGTTATTAGCACGAAATCTCCGGGATACACAAGCCTCAAATCTGCCCGCTTGCGAATAACTTTATGGGGAATGCCAAAGGTTTGCAGAAACGGTGCCCATGTGGTTTCAATCGAGATTGCTGACGAAACTACAAAAACATACTCAACATGACCTTGTGCCAAGCGATACATGCCCTGCGCTGTACCAGATACGGTTTTGCCCGCACCTTGCGACCATTGCAGATAGGCATATCGCTTTTGTAAAGCCAAATTCGTGTCATATAGCTGCATTTCGTTTAGCTTGATTTTTATTTCCTTAAAATCCTCTGTTAAGCCGTTTAGTTCCCAATTCTGTAGCCATTTAGTGATTTGTTCATCCTCGGTCATATCAGCAAAATTTGTGGTTTGGAGCCGATATTCCTTTTGTTTCTTGGCAATTAGCTTTTGATAAACACCGCACAGGTGCAGGTCTTTTTCACCACCATAAGGTATTAGTTGGGTAATTTCTTTCATGTCCATATTTTCGTTTAGTTGAGTAGCTTTGTCTTTTGTTTTCTCGGAATATCCGCGATAATAAATGTGTTTTTTTCCTTTAATAAGCTCAATTTTGTCAACTTCTACAGAGTTTTGCTCGCTTAATATTTGTTTCATTTTATCAAGCACAGACTTGCTATGAACTCGATTTTCTTGCCATTCGCGATAATTCATATCAGGCGGGCATTTTTGTGTCAAATACTGATTGACCAACCTTTCGCACTCATTATAATAGCAATTTGTGCGAGGGTGGCATTTTATTTGATACAAGTCTAGCTGGAATTTGCGCATCAAATCTTGTCTAGCACCACTCGAACGATTAATTTCAAGCTGAATCTTTGGCATCGCAGACTGGCTGTTTTCTTTGACTGGCTGAACGTACTGCCTATACACATCGTCGCTGCTTTCCAAATGCACAAGCTCTGGTGAATATGGCACATCTGGTAAAGCTTTTGCCTTTGATTGTAGAATCATCAATTTTGTGGGAAAATTTCTAACGCCCAAATACGCAAAAGAATTTGCGTCAAGGTCAAGCTGGACCACATAGTTATACCTCTCGAAAATAACTTTCTTTTCTGACTTAGGTGTCATTTCTCCCAAGAATGTTGTTGGCACAATTACCGCTAACAATCCCGCAGGCAATAGTAAATCTGCTGCCTTTAAAATATATCCAGTTTGACTGCTAACCCGCTTTTTCTTGTAGTCCCAACTAATGTTATATGGAGGATTGCCGACAACAAGATTAAACTTCACAGTAGACGTATATGTTCGCACATCCCCTAAAGTTAGCTGAGCTTGTGGGAACAAATAACCCGCGATTGCAAAACTGTTATGTTCAATTTCACATCCATACAGATTGTTTTCATTCGGCATATGGTTAAAAAATGAACCTTTGCCGCAGGTCAAATCTGCAACTTTGTCCGAATTACTTGGGCGTAAACAATCAACTACCCATTTGCAAAGTGCATCTGGCGTAAAAAATTGCCCTTGCTCAATTTCCTTTTTAGCTTCTGCAAAATCGTGATAATTGCCATAATCTTTATACTCAAGACCATGCAGACCGCCAATACCAGTATATCGGTCAAAAATGTCCTCTCTGCTTAGATTTGCATTATTGCTTTGTATAGCCTGTAAACATTGCCCATTGTACCATTTTCGTTGTGGCAATGGGATTTGTTTGCCACTTGTTACATATTTCATTATCATTTTCCTTCCTATAATTCAAAAGGAATCCAGCGCAAGCTCGATAGATTCCTTTTGCAATTGTAGGTAGCCGCATTATGCAGCTACCTTTTCCATGTCCAACCAAACACC
>JAVBKH010000195.1:0-5135 GCA_031554155.1 Oscillospiraceae bacterium | reverse complement strand
GGAAATATTGCTGACGTAGACGAAGATTTTTGCCCTCGATATGGTTGTCGTTAGGGTAAAGCACCTTGCTTATGGCTTCGCTGTGAGAGCTTTGCTGAAAGGCCTGTGTATAGTCGCCGTTGTTGAACGACTCCATGTTCATGCCCGTAATATTTTTTGCGCGCCACACACGCAAAAGGCTTATTCCCTCGGAACCGTAACCGGGAATATTGATGTCATAAGGCACAGCCATAACGGAGGTATAATTCTTGTGGTGCATGATGTGGTGGGCATCTTCCCAGCTCTCGTCAATAACGCCGCCAAAGCGCACTTCGACCTCGTAACCAGGCTTGGACGTTAGCCAAACCTCGCCACCAGGCAGCCATTGGTCGGGCAGCTCATGTTGCCAACCCTCAATAATTTTTTGTTTAAACATACCGAATTCGTAGAGGATACAGTAGCCAGTGGCCAAGTATTCTTCGTTAGCAAGCGCGTCCATGTAGCACGCTGCAAGCCTGCCAAGGCCGCCGTTGCCAAGGCCAGCGTCTGGCTCAAGGTCATAAAGTCGTTCGGGGGTTACGTCAAAATCCGCAAGTACCTTGCGCATTTCTTCGATAATTCCCAGATTGTACAAGCTATTTTTTAGGCTTCGTCCAAGCAAAAACTCCATGCTTAAATAGTAGACTTGCTTTTTGCCCGCAGCAAGATTGTGTGCCCAAAACTTTTTGCGGCGTTCGTATTCAATGTCTTTGATGACGTAAGCTGCCGCTTGATAATACTGGTCGTCGGGCAAATTATAAGGGTCTTGCGCACCAAGCCTGTGCGTAAGCTTATCCTTCATCATCTGAGTAAGGGTTTCGGTGGTGTATTTTACCATATTGATTGTAACCTCCATTGTCTGCTTTGTTCAGAGCTACAGGTAACTCATTTTATTCAAAGGCAGAACTTTTGACAATACTTTTTAAAGTATATAACAAAAATGCAAATCTTTCAATCGTTTTAATGCAAATTGACAAATTCTACAGAATCAACATATCTTTATATAAAATTTGTCAAACAGAATATATTACACCCCTTTTAAATTTAGAAAAAATGTTATATAATGAATTGATAAGGATTGTGAAACAAGGGGAGAAAAACAATGGACGCGCTTAACAAAGTGACGATTCAAATAAGAGGTATGCGCTACCCCATAACGTCGCGGGAAGAGCCTGCATATGTTGTGGGTCTTGCGCACAAACTGGACGAGGCAGTCGGCAGTCTTACCCAAGGCTCAAAGGCAATGTCGCTAAACGAGGCGTTGGTGCTTGTCGCAATGAGCTACTTGGACGCTGCCGAAAAAGCGGAGCGCACAGCGGATAATCTTCGCAGCCAAATATCCGAATACTTGGACGATGCTGCAAAATCGCGGCTTGAAGCGTCTGACGCAAAGCGCGAGCTTGGCAAGCTTGAGCGCAAATTGGGCAGCAAAGCTTGAATACTGAAATTTTAGCGCCCGCAGGTAGCTATGAAAGTCTTGTGGCAGCAGTACGCTGTGGTGCAAGCGCGGTGTATTTAGGGGGCAAAAGCCTCAACGCAAGGCAGTCTGCCGCAAATTTTGATGACGACGAGCTAAGCGAGGCAGTAAAATATTGCCACGCAAGCAACGTCAAAGTTTATTTAACGCTGAACACGCTTTTGTTTGACAGCGAGATACCACAATTAATTGAAATAATAAAAAAGGCCTGTGAAATCGGCATAGACGCGCTGATAGTGCAGGATTTGGCAGCGGCGGCCATTGCGCGGGAATGTGCAGGGACGCTGCCTATTCATGCGTCAACGCAGATGGCCATACACAATGTTGCAGGCGCAAAGGCGCTTGAAAAACTCGGATTTTCCCGAGTTGTCCTTGCAAGGGAGCTTTCCCGCGACGAAATCGCCGAGATTAAAAATAATACAACAATTGAGCTTGAGTGCTTTGTTCACGGCGCGCTGTGCATGTGCATTAGCGGGCAATGTTATTTTTCGGCAATGCTAGGCGGCAGAAGCGGAAATCGTGGACTTTGTGCGCAGCCATGCAGGCTACCATTTTCGTCTCCACTTGGAGAAAACAGCCTTTCGCTAAAGGATTTATCAGTAATACCACAAATAGACGAAATGATTGGCGCGGGCGTTTGCTCGCTTAAAATTGAAGGACGCATGAAGCGGCCAGAATACGTTGCAGCCGCTGTGACGGCTGTAAAAAAGCAGCTTGCAGGCGAAGCTGCCGACATGGACGCGCTAAGGTCGGTTTTCTCCCGCGACGGCTTCACCGACGGATATTTCAGCGCAAAGCTTGGCCGCGACATGTTTGGCACACGTCGGAGGGAAGATGTGGTCTCCGCAAGCCACGCGCTATTAAGCGAGCTTGCCGCAAGCTACAAGGACGAAACAGCGTCTGTGTCAGTTTCGCTTTCGCTGACAATCAAGTCAGAGCAACCGTCAAAGCTAATAGCAAAGGATTCAAGCGGCAACGTCATCACGGTTTTCGGCGACGCGCCACAAATAGCAAAAACTGCGCCCACCACCCACGAAAAGGCGATGGTATCGCTTTCCAAAACAGGCGGCACAATATTTTTTGTGGCAGACCTTGAAACTGACATTGACGACGGCATGATGCTGCCAGCTTCTGCACTTAATTTTCTACGGCGAGAAGCGCTTGCAGAATTGTTAAAAATACGCAGTGACACAAAACCGCATATTTTTACAGAAAAAGCGGATATATTAAATAGTGTGGAGTTGCATGAGCCGAAAAAGCCAACTTCTCTGCGTGTTAGATTAGGCGCAGCCGAGCAATTTAGCGCAGAGCTTGCGGTGGCCGCCGAACTTTTGATAATTCCCGCAAATTTATTTGAGCAAATAGATGAATCAATAATAAAACAATACGCAAAAAAAATTGCCATAGAAGCTCCAAGAATCTTGTTTGGCGAAAAGCAAAACGAGAGACTTAAACAAATATTCGGCGACGCAAAGGCATTAGGAATAACACACGCAGTCGTCGGCAATCTCGGCAGTATTGAGCTTTTGCGCGATTTTTGCTTCGATTTACATGGCGATTTTTCGCTTAACATTACGAATAGCCTTTCCCTTGAGCAGTATGTCAAGCTTGGACTTTCAGACGTAACAACAAGCTTTGAGCTTACACGGGCGCAAATTTTAAAGCTAGGCGGCAAGGCCTCGCGAGGAATCTTGGCATACGGACATTTGCCGCTCATGGTTACAAGAAACTGCCCAGTAGGTAGCTGCGAGGGCTGCAAAAACCCTACTATTACAGACAGACTAAAGAATAAATTCCCGATAATATGCGGATTTGGAGTGTCACAGGTTTTAAACTGCGTACCCATGTACCTTGCCGAGCGGCAAAATGAATTTAGCTGTGTGGATTTTTTGACGCTGTACTTCACAATCGAAACAAACGAGCGCTGCAAAGAAATTTTGCAGCTTTACCAAGCAGGTAGCGCGATAAGCACCCCAATGACGCGCGGACTTTATTATCGTGGGGTTGAATAACAAAGGGAGCGAATAACTTGGAAAATCTAAAAGTGAAAAAGCTATCACCAAACGCAAAAATCCCCACTAAAGCAACTGCCTCAAGCGCAGGATTTGACCTATACGCCTGTATTGAGGGACCTGTAATGATTCCTGCGCGCGGTCGCGTATCTGTTCCCACAGGCATAGCGCTTGAAATTGAAGCGGGATTTGCGGGTTTTTTGTACGGACGAAGCGGGCTTGGAATTCGTCATGGTCTTGTGCCGTCAAACGCTGTGGGAATAATTGACAGCGATTTTAGAGGCGAGATTGTCGTCGGACTTTCCAACCATTCTGACACCGATTACTTTATTCAGCCCTATGAGCGAGTTGCTCAACTGCTTTTTCAGGCAGTCTTGTCGCCCAAAATTATAGAAGCTGACGAACTCACCGATACAGAGCGCGGAAAAAAAGGCTTAGGCTCAACAGGCAGGCAATAGCTAGCATAAAAATATAAACAAATAAAAATGGAGTGTATAACTATGAACATTATCAAAGCCAAGAACTACGAAGAACTAAGCAAAATGGCGGCCCTCATCATTGGAACACAGACGCTTGCAAAACCTGACAGTGTGCTTGGCTTTGCCACAGGCGGCACCCCAGTCGGCACATATGCCGAGCTTGTTCGCCTACATAAAGAAAACGTTCTCGATTTTAGCCGCGTAAAGACGTTTAATCTCGACGAATATTACAACAACCCAATTACCGACAAAAATTCGTATTATTATTTCATGCACGATAATCTTTTCAACCACATTAACATAAAAAAAGAGTCTGTGCATTTGCCAAATGGCATGGCGCCAGACGCTGTCAAGGAATGTGAACGTTACGAAAAAGCAATCGACGAGGCAGGCGGTATTGACCTACAGTTGCTAGGAATCGGCCACAACGGCCACATCGGTTTCAATGAGCCTAGCGACGTATTTGTTGGGGCTACAAACCACATTCAGCTAACCGAAAGCACAATCAACGCAAATTCGCGCTACTACTCAAGCCGCGACGAAGTGCCAACCTCCGCACTTTCAATGGGAATTGGCACGATTATGAAAGCGCGCGGCATTTTGATGCTGATTAGCGGCAAGGACAAAAAAGAAATAGCAGAAAAGGCTTTGTTTGGGCCTGTAACTCCACAAGTCCCCGCTTCGATTTTGCAATTCCACCAAAACTGCACAGTAATTTTAGCAATAGACTAACTTATAGAAATGAAAAAAGAACAGATTTGCTATTGCGCAAGTCTGTTCTTTTTATGTAAAATTATTCGATTGCAGCGCCGTTTATAATATCGGCAACTGTTATGGAGCTAAATTTTTCGCGTACTTGATTGGAAACATCAGCGAAAAGATTGTGGTATGGGCAAGAGCCGTCCACTCCGACTCTGGAACATACATGGCCGTCACGCAAACAGCGGTTGATGATATATTTTCCCTCAATGCTCTCAATGATGTCGTTTATGGTGATTGTGTCGGCGGTTTTTGCAAGCTCATAGCCGCCGTGAGCGCCTTTATACGAGCGTACAATGTCGCTAGCGACAAGCTTGCGGAGAATTTTCAAGGAAAATCGCAAAGTGACGCAAGCCTGTTCAGAAATTGCATTTGCCCCAATTCGACCAG
>JAVBKH010000081.1:0-7072 GCA_031554155.1 Oscillospiraceae bacterium | reverse complement strand
CCAAAACTGACCGACGGCAGTCCTGATATGGAATCCTTTTTAGCAGTTGACCATGAGCTTTTGAACAAATGCTTTGCTGAATTAATGGAAAAAGGCGAGGCATCTTTTCCAATCTTTGATTTTAACAAACAAGCTCGCTCATTAGAGTCCCACAAAATAACGCTTGGCAAAAAAGATGTTCTGATTATGGAGGGCATTCACGCGCTTAATCCCCAAATTTTGAGTAATATTTCTCGAAAAAATATTTTTAGAATTTATGTCAGCGTCCGCTCAAAGTTTATAAATGGCAACGAAACCATATTGATTCCAAAGGATATTAGGCTGATAAGACGGCTTGTGCGCGACAATAATTTTAGAAATTATCCGCCCCTTGTCACTTTGCAAGCGTGGGTGAATGTGGTCGCAGCCGAGCGCTTCAATATCGACCCTTATCGCGATGACGTTGAGCTTAAAATTGACAACACAATTGACTACGAGGTCTGCATGTGGAAAACTCTGTTGCTAGATTTGCTTGAAAATACGTCAAAAGACGATTACGATGAATACCCCGCAGTGGAGAGAATTTTCAAGGCTCTTGAATATTTTCCCGCCATTGACTACAAGCTAATTCCCAAAAACAGTCTGCTGCGTGAATTCATCGGCGAAAATGTATAAGATTCGTGTATTTAATCTGTTTTTAATCTAATTTCTTTGTTTTTATAATCCAATGTTCACAGAAAATATATTGAAAATAATGCCAAAAAAAGTTATACTGAACACAATCTTAAAAATATGAAAGAGGGTCAAGATATGAGCAAGTTTGATGAGTTTATAGACGAATTTGTATTTATGGCGAAAAACGCTGCAGATGTCGCAAGCAAAAAAACAGGCGTGGTTGTGGAGACAGGCAAGCTAAAGTATCAAATTAAGCAATCGGAATGGGATTTGGAAAAAGCATACGCAAAGCTTGGCGCGATTTTTTACGAGTCCAAACGCAGTTCAGAGGATTTTTCCGACGCTATTTTGCTTGCAACAAGCGAAATCGACGACTTAAAGCTAAAAGCAAGCCGCTTGGAAGAAGCGTTGCGTGCATACCGCAAGGTTAAGAAATGCACAAAATGCGAGCAAGACAACGACACCTCCGCAGCTTTTTGCGTGAGATGTGGCGCGCCCCTTGCAGATGAGCCAATCCAAGCCGAAACGGAACCAGAAGAAGCTGCTTGCCCCACTGACGAGAACGTATAGACCTTTTACGCAACAATCTTTTATAGATATTGAATCCTGTTTGTCACGCAAAAGCATGGCAAACAGGATTTGCCGCGCTTTTCCAGAATATTTGCGGAGAATTTTTAATATCATGTGAAAAAGATTCTTTCGGAGGTGGTGGCTTGCCGATTAAAAAACAAAATTTTTTAACAGGCGTCGTGATTTTAACAGCCGCAACAATGCTCGTTAAAGTCATAGGAATTTTCTACAAAATACCCCTTGGCAACATTTTAGGCGCTGTCGGCATGTCTTATTTTATGACGGCGTACAATATTTTCAGCCCCATTTATGCGCTGTCAGTTGCGGGTTTTCCCCTTGCAGTGTCAAAAATGGTGGCCGAAAGCTCCGCCCAAAACCGCTACCGCGAAGCGAAAAAGATTTTTCACTGCTCCTATGGACTTTTCGTTGTAACAGGCATAATTGGCAGTCTTATCATGTTTTTTGGCGCAGACCTTGCGGCTAGGCTAGTCAACAACCCCGACGCTGCATTGGCTGTCAAAGCCATGGCACCTGCAATTTTTTTCTGCTGCATCGTTTCAGCCTATCGCGGATATTATCAAGGACTTGGAAATATGGCGCCCACTGCAATTTCGCAGGTGATAGAATCTTTGTTCAAGCTTGTGTGCGGAATTGTTTTCGCTGTGCTATTGCTCAATCGCGCTATAACGGGCTATGAAGCGGGAAATCTTGTGTTTGGCGGCGTTGCAGTAAGCCGAGAACAAGCGGAGCTTTTAGCGTTGCCGTGGGCTGCCGCAGGTGCAATATTTGGCGTGACAATAAGCTCAATTATCAGCGCAATTTATTTGATGATACACCACGCTAGAACTTCCGACGGTATAAGCCGTGACGTGCTCGAGTCGTCACCAAAGCCAAACAAAAGCAGCGTTATTTTAAAAAATTTGATGAGATTTGCGTTGCCTGTTTGCATTGGCTCTGTGCTAACCCAAGTCACATCGCTGATAGACGTCGCCACAATCATGAACAGAATCAGCGTCGCAACAGCTCGCGGCGGAGACGTGATTTTGTTGATGTACAGGGGATTAATCCCACCAGAAGTCACACTTGAGGCTGTGCCACGCTTTCTTTATGGCGCATACAGCTATTGTTCGTCGCTGTTCAATCTTGTGCCTGCACTTACAATCCCCCTTGGAATAAGCGCGCTGCCACTGGTTTCGTCCTATTGGGCAACGCATGAGCGCGCGCGAATTGCAGGCCATGTGCAGTCGGTCATCAAGCTCTCTGCCTTAATATCAATACCCGCAGGTCTCGGCTTAACGGCGCTTGCAGAGCCGATACTTGAGCTTTTGTACCCCGCAAGAATCAGCGAAGTGGCACTTGCTGCACCGATATTGCAGAGCTTGGGTCTTGCAGCCGTATTTTTAGGGATTACAACGCCGATTAGCAGCATATTTCAAGCTGTAGGCCGCGCTGATATTCCTGTAAAACTAATGGCGGTAGGGGCAGGGCTAAAGCTTGTAATGAACTACATTCTGCTTGCAATCCCAAGTCTCAACATCAAAGCAGCACCTTACGGAACGATAGTTTGTTACTTTTTTATCTTTATTGCAGGCATTTTATTTTTGCAAAACATACTTAAAACTGAAATTAATCTTGTAGTTTCGTTTTTTAAACCGCTATTTTGTGCTATAATTTGCGCGGTAACTGCACATACTTCTTATGGTTTGCTAGAAAAAGTTGTCTCGTCGCGCGTGTCGTGCTTGGTTTCTATCATCATAGGTGGCATAATATACTCAATTTGTGTGCTATTTTTAAGAATCATCACTAAAAATGAAATTTTATTGCTTTCAAATGGGAGAAATATTGTAAAAAGACTTGAAAAGCTCAAACTTTTAGGGTAATATGAGATAGGTCGTTTAAAAATCGCATGTTTCAGAGTCAAATGCGTGATGTTCGAGGGGAAAAAATGGAATTTGTGCAAAAATCCAAGTATTCAATCGACGACCTTTTGCAGATTATGAATATTCTGCGTGGGCCGAACGGTTGTCCTTGGGACAAGCAGCAGACACACCAAAGTATCCGCAAAAATCTTGTTGAAGAAACATTTGAGCTTGCCGAAGCTATTGACATCTGCGACACCGAGCTTTTGAAAGAAGAGCTTGGAGATGTTCTTTTACAGGTGGTTTTTCATTCACAAATGGAAGCCGAGCAGAACACCTTTGATTTTGATGATGTTGCCGACGGAATTTGCAAAAAGCTGATTGTAAGGCACCCGCATATTTTTGCGGACACCATTGCAAATACACCCCAAGAAGTGCTAAAAAATTGGGAGGACATCAAGCAGCAACAAAAAGGACAAACTAAGCAAAGTGAAGCTTTGCAGAGTGTGCCTAAGACGCTTCCGTCACTTATGCGAAGCGAAAAGGTGCAGCACAGGGCCGCTAAGGTGGGCTTTGATTACCCCGAACTTGCACGTGCATTCGCAGATATGCGAAGTGAGGTTGAAGAACTTGACGAGGCAGTGAGGCAGCAAGATTTAGGCTGCATTGAGGAAGAACTTGGTGACCTGCTTTTTTCGGTTGTGAATGTGTCTCGCTTTGTAAAAGTAGACGCTGAACACGCGCTTCAAAAAGCTTGCGACAAGTTCATATCGCGCTTTACCAAGGTGGAACAGCTGGCCACAGAGCGTGGAATAGAAATGAAATCGGCTGGTATAGATTTGTTGGACACCCTCTGGGGAGAGGTAAAAAAATATGGAATATAATTTTGGAGGTATTTTAGCATGACAAAAGCAGAACTTATCAGTGCAGTAGCAGAAAAATCCGGTTTAACAAAAAAAGATAGCGACAAGGCTGTTTCCGCAGTTATCGACGCTATTACTGATGCGCTTGTCAATGGCGACAAAGTTTCCCTTGTGGGCTTTGGCACATTTGAAGTCAAAAACCGTGCAGCAAGAAAAGGCATTAACCCCAGAACAAAAGAGCCAATGCCAAGTCCTGCAAGCAAACTGCCTGCATTTAAAGCTGGTAAAGCTCTCAAAGAGTCTGTTGCGAAATAGTTTCGTTTCGCCGATTTTTAGTGGCATAAATCGCAATGTGTGAGCTGTCCGTCGGGCGGCTCACATTTTTTTAGGAGGAGCACAATGAGATTAGACAAATATCTGAAAGTAACGCGAATAATTAAGCGCCGCACCATAGCAAACGAAGCCTGCGATGCTGGCCGAATTTCTGTAAATGGCAAGGTTGCAAGGGCTTCGCTTGAAGTTAAGGAAAACGACATCATCGAGATAAACTTGGGGCAAAGGCCGCTCAAAGTCAAGGTGCTAAAAGTAACCGAGCATGTAACCAAGGATTCAGCTGCGGAAAACTATACCGTGGTCGATTAGGTATAGTGTCTGTCCGTCTGGCATATAAATTATCAAGAATTTATTTGCTGGAGGAAATATAATGGCTGAAGATAATCGCGTATTAAAAATGAAGCACAACTTGATTATGGAAAACCGCAACAACCTCACTGTAACAGGCGTAATGGACATCGACAGCTTTGACGAACAAACTGTTATTTTATTCACAGAGCAAGGCGAATTGACCATTAAAGGTGAAAACCTTCACATCAACAAAATTGACGTTGACACAGGCGATTTGCAAATGGTGGGCGAGGTTGAAAGCCTTGTTTACTCGCAAAATCAACCCCAGCGGGGCGGCTTTTCTCGAAGCTGTTCAAATAATCGCTAGGGGGAGTGCAATTTGGGGATTTATTTAGCCGAGCAGACGCTTATTTTTTTGCAGTCGCTGCTTGTTGGTGCGGCACTTGGCCTGCTTTATGACGTTTTTCGCATCAGTCGGGTTGCTTTTCCAACATCAACTCAAGTGGTTTTTGTTGAAGATATCTTGTTTTTCATAGTTTGCAGCCTTGTTACGTTCTTTTTTGGCCTCACCGTTATCGAAGGAACTCTTAGATTCTTTTTGATAATCGGAGAGCTTTTAGGCGCAATTTTATATTATTTTACTCTCGGCAAGCTTGTAATGGGTGTGTCGAAAAAAATTATTGAGGCTATTAAAGCTATATTAAAATTCATTTTCAAGTGGATTCTGCGCCCGATTTGGCAGCTAGTTTACAATATTATCTCGTTAATTATGAGGCCATTTGCCTTTTTTGGAAGAAAATTTAAAATAAAGTTACAAAATACCAAATTTCGCTTGAAAAACAGGCGTAAAGTATTGTATAATCAGCTTAGAGTTTACTTACAAAAAAAATTATCTCCGAAGAAACCCAAAAAACAGCAGAAAGCCAATAAACGCAAGGAACGCAAAAATGAAAAAAAGTCAAAGACGACCAAGTAAAAGTTTAATATTGCGCTTGTGCGTCCTCGCCTTTGCTATTTATGCGGCCGTGACGTTAGTTGACATGCAAGTGGAAATTCAAACACGCAAGCAAATGCTCGATGATATGCGCAAAACCGTTGAAGTGCAAAGGCTTGCAAACAAAGAGCTTGCGCGGCAGCTTGCAGAGGGCATGAACGAAGAACAAATTGAGCGAATCGCGAGAGAGCAGCTCGACTTTGTTTATCCAGACCAAAAAGTATTTATCGACATTTCAGGCAGTTAAAGTATTTACCAAATTTAGGAGGATAAAGCATTAATATGCAGCTTGAGGTAGGAAGTATCGTTGAGGGCAAAGTAACAGGCATTACAAAGTTTGGTGCATTTGTTGAGTTACCCGGTGGCAAAACAGGTATGGTACATATCTCGGAGGTTTCGTCGACATACGTTAAGGAAATCACCGACCATCTTGCGGAAAATCAAGTCGTCAAAGTAAAAGTTTTAAGCATTACAGACGAAGGCAAGGTCAGCCTTTCCATAAAAAAATGTCAGGAAGCACCTGTCGCACCTCCTCCATCTCAACCGCGTGAGCGCAAGCCATTTACGCCTCGCCACGAAAACCGTGGGTGGCAGCCAAAAAAAACAATCTCGCCAGAAAATATGACCTTTGAGGACATGATGAGCAAGTTTAAGCAGACTAGCGAAGACAAAATGTCTGACTTAAAACGTGGTAATGAGGTGCGCCGTTCCTCACGCAAAGGCAATGCAAAATAGTTTTTGTGCTGATAAATTTGAATATTCAAGGGGCGCTGTCGCGCTCCTTTTTTCATTAAGGAGATTTATATGCTTATTACCAACGCCAATATTTTTACAATGGACACACAGCCAATTCCAAATGGATTTGTACGAGTTCTCGACGGAAAAATTTTCGAAGTGGGGGACATGGCAAATCTAAAACAAAAGACAGTAGAAGAAACTATTGACCTGCACGGAAAAATGCTACTGCCTGGTTTTATTGACGCGCATTGTCACATGGGCTTGTACGAGGAAGGGCTTGGACTTGAGGGCGACGACTTAAACGAGGACACTGACCCTGTTACGCCGCATATTCGCGCTGTTGACGGCATAAACCCCCTTGACCGCAGCTTTTCCGATGCAAGGGAAAGCGGAGTGACATGCGTAGTCGTAAGTCCAGGAAGCGCAAACCCAGTTGCGGGGCAGATTTGCGCGATTAAAACCGCAGGCAGGTGGGTTGATAAAATGCTTGTGGCAGAGCCGCTTGCAATAAAATTTGCCCTTGGTGAAAACCCTAAAATGGTCTACAGTAACAAAAGCCAAACGCCTGTAACGCGCATGGCCACCGTTGCGATAATCCGAGAACAACTGCTCAAAGCGAAAATGTACCTTGAGGAAAAAAACAAAGCCATAGATGACCCAGAGCTAGACGAGCCAGATTTCGACATGCGACTGGAGTCACTTGCGCTGTTGCTTGAAGGGAAAATTCGCGCGCATTTTCACGCGCACAAAGCTTATGATATTTTGTCAGC
>JAVBKH010000104.1:0-5456 GCA_031554155.1 Oscillospiraceae bacterium | reverse complement strand
AAACATAAAAAAGCTCCCCGCGTACAGCGGAGAGCTTTTGAGCTGTGAACTTATTGTCGGTGACAACTAGGTTCTCAGGTGTCCGTTCGCAATCTTTGATTGCGGTAACGGACGAGGTTCTTATTTTGCTGCCATAAAAGCTTTGAGTTGGTTGTTGCCTTCTTCGACTACCTTGTCGATGCCGTTTGCCTTTAGTTTCTCGATGAACTTAGGCAACTCGGTTGCAGGGTCAACAGAGCCAGCGCTCAAGGAGTAGTAGAATTCTTTTCTTACGTTTGCAAGGGCTGCAAGCTCGTTCTTAACAGGGTCTGGGTTGAAGGACCAACCGAGAATCGGAAGTGTCTCAACGCCTTCTGTGTTGAACTTTTCAATGATTCCCTTAATGTCGTCGGGGTCGTCAACTGTAGGAGTGTACATTGCAAGTTGGCCAATGCCAGCTTTCCAAACCATGAAGTTGTCTTTTTCTGGTGTGAACTTTACTTTGCCGTTTTCAAGGTTGTAGTGTACGCCCTCTGCGCCTAGGCCAAGGAGGTTGTGAACAGCAACGTCGGAGTTAACAATGTCAAGAACTTGCATAGCTTTGTCTGGGTTCTTGGAGGTAACGGAAATAGCGTGCATAGCGCCACGAGGGCCGCCTGTTTCGATAACGCCTGCGACTGCGTTCTTAACGTCGATTTGGTATTTGTATTGTGCGGTTTCAGCTATGTTGTAGCCAGGAGCTGCAACGCGTGAGCTTAACAGCCATTTGCCAGATGTCTTGGAGTCAGTCCATGTAGGAGCCATTGTTTGTTCAATAGCTGCTGCGGGATTGATGTAGCCTTTTTCGTAGTACTCACGGGTTTTTTCAGCAAATTTCTTAAAGCCTTCTGTCTCGTAGCGGCTCTTGATTTCGATTGGGGAATTTGCAGGGTGAACAGGGTCAAATTGGAATGTGAGAAGTTGGTCAGAATCAACAAAGATTGAAGGGTCAGTTACTCTGGGGAGCATTGTTGTGTCATTGGATAGAGGATAGAAGTCTGCACCTTCGCCAGCCTTAACTTTTTCAAGAAGTGGGCCAAATTCGAAGTAGTTTGTAACTTGGTCAGCAGTTATTCCGTATTTGTCCATAACTGGCTTGTTCATTTCCCAAACATATTGCATAGCAAGCTCTTTTGCTGCGGGCACACCGTAGATGCCCTTGCCTGCTGAACCTTCAACAACCATGCCGTCCTTCATTGCAGAGGGCATACCGTCAAAGTATTTAGGAGCATATTGTGTAAGTAGGTCGTTTGCAGGGTCATCAAGGCGGACAAATGCGCCTTTTTTGGCCATTGCTGTGTACTCATTAGCTGTCCAGTAGCTTGTGAAGTAAATGTCAATAGCGTCGCCGCCGTTGATTGCCATCAAAGCTTTTTCATCAAAATCTCCCCAACCTGCCCAAAGCATTTCGAGATTGACGTTGATTTTTTCATTGAGAATGGCATTGACTTTTTCCATGACTGCTTTGTCATCTTTAACTGTGTTACCAGTTACCATCCACTTAATGGTAACTGCTTTTCCGTCCGCGGCAGGCTTTGCAGCTTCGGAAGAAGCGGCAGGTGCTGCGCTCGAAGCGTCTGGTGCTGCGCTTGATGCTGCTAGTGCTGCGCCTCCGCAACCTGCGAACACTGCTACTGACAACATAACAACAAGTGCTAGTGCAAGGATTTTTTTCATGGGTTTACCTCCTAAAAAATTCTGATTATTTTCTGCATGTATGTAAGCGGTGGATTCCACCGTTCTTACCCAAAAAGGCCTTCGCTATATTACCCCTTAACTGCACCGATTGTCAAGCCCGAAATTATGTAGCGTTGGAAGAAGGGGTACGCAAACGCGATAGGTAGCACGATAAATACGACCAATGCCATGCGCAGTGTGTCCTTAGGCAAATTTGCCGAGGCCGCTGCAATTTCTGTGCCCATCTTTGCGCTGTTTGCGGCGAGGAAGTCCACCTCTCGCTGCATTTTTTGTAGCAAATATTGAAGAGGGTAGTACTTGGAATCTTGAACGTAAAGCAGAGCTACAAACCATTCGTTCCAATATGCTAGGACGTTTAACAGTGACACTGTTGCGATACCAGGCATTGAAATCGGCACAATAATCTGGAACAAAGTGCGGTATTCGCCGCTGCCGTCGATTGAAGCTGATTCAATCAAAGCATCTGGCACGGAGCTTTTGAAAAATGTACGCATGATGATAAAGTTAAACGGGCTAACCAGTAGCGGAACAATTAGCGCGGCGTAGTTGTCGTTTAACCCGAGCATGTTTTTGCAAACCATGTAAGTTGGTGCAAGACCGCCGCCGAACATCATTGTGAAGAAGCTGAAAAATGTGAAGAACGTGCGGAATTTGAAGTCTGGGCGAAACAGCGCATAAGAGTACATAATGCAAATTAAAACTGAAAGCGCTGTGCCGATAATTGTGATAAAAAAGCTGTTGAAGTACGAGCGCCAAAGTTGGTCGCCAATTTCAAAAACATACTTATACGCATGTGTTGACCACTCCATCGGGATAAATGAATAGCCCACCTCGCGGATACTTGCGTCTGAAGAAAACGAGATGATTATAACGAATACAAATGGAATGATGCAGAGCAGGGCGAAAAGTCCGACGATAATATGCAATACTAGTTCGGCAGGAGCACTGACAGCACCTGTTATCGCACGATTGACGCCCTTGCGGGCCATAGTGTTGTTCATGTTCACCCCTCCTAAAACAGTTTGCTGTCTTCGTCAAATTTGCCTACTAGCCAGTTGGTTGCCATTATAAGCACAAAACCGACCGCATTTTGTAAAAGGCCTGCCGCCGAGCTCATGCCAACGTCTCCGTTAGTTTTAAGCGCACGATACACGTATGTGTCTATAACCTGCGTTGCGGAGAAAAGCGGGCCAGAATCCATTGGAACAGAGTAGAATAGGCCAAAGTCTGCGTTTAAAATTTTGCCGATATTCATGATAAACAAAATTATGATGATTGTCTGCAAATGGGGCAGAGTTATGAAGCGAACTTGCTGCATCTTCGACGCACCGTCGATTCGGGCGGCTTCATATTGTGTGGCATCAATGCCTGTGATTGCTGCGAGATAAAGTATGCATGAATAACCAATGTTCTTCCAAAGGCTTGCGATTGTCATTATGTATGGCCAAGGCTTAACGTAGTTGTACCAGTCGATTGGTTTTTCAACCCCCATTGCCTGCTGCAAATGTACAAGCAAGCCTGTTCCTGGGCTTAAAAATGCAAACAAGAAGTAGCTTACTACAACCCAGCTCAAAAAATACGGGAAAAACATCATTGTTTGGTAGGCTTTTGCCACGAATTTGCGTGTTAGCTCGCTTAGCATAATCGCAAATGTAACAGAGACCACAAGCGTCAGCACAATCCACAAAAGGTTGTAACCGACTGTGTTGCGCACCATGACCCATGAGTCTGTTGATGCAAACAAAAACGCAAAGTTTTTGAAGCCGCGCCAGGGGCTGTGGATAACGTTGTTAATTAGTGACGGTGCCTTTGAATAAATTTTGTAGTCCTTAAACGCGAGTACGATGCCGAACATTGGCAAGTAGCGCAAAAGCAGAAGCCAGATTGCGCCGGGCAAAACCATTGAGAGCAAGATTAACGTCTTTTTTGCACTGTGGAAGCCTTGCGCTGCTTTTTGTGGCTGCGGAGTTTTCGCCATGAGATTACCTCCTGCTGATAATTATGGTTATATATTTAGCCTAAATTGTACATACAAAATTCATATTTCTAAGTTATTATAACTAATTCCACATGGAAAGTCAATGAGCTTGCCTTGTACGTGATTGTGCATTATTGACTATAAATGTAAGATTCATTTGATTTTCGTGTGGCTGTTATACAAATGTAGTGTTTTGTTACAAATTGTTGCAGCTTTAAGGCAATGCAAGCGCATTGTTTTGTAAAAAATGTGTTGCAAAGGAAATGATTCGTTTTCACGCTTTAACCCCTTTTGGAATAACATAAATTAGGCTAAATACAACTAAGGAGGATTTTGCATGAAATCACAAGAAAAAGCCCTGCGGTTCTTTTTGGGCGCAAATACGCCGCAAGGCTTTGTATCTCGGTTTGACCAACTCTCCGACAAAAACGACGGTTGGCGCACGTTTATTATTAAAGGCGGCCCCGGCAGCGGAAAATCCACCATGATGAAAAAAATTGCAGAGGAGCTTAAAGACGAAAAGCTTGAGCTTATACACTGCTCATCTGACTTTGATTCCATAGACGCAGTGATTTGCCCCGCAAAAAAATTCTCGATTGCCGACGGCACCGCCCCCCACGTATTAGAGCCTAAATTCCCCGGTGCTGCTGATTCAATCATCGACCTTACCGCTTGCTGGGACGACGAGAAACTTTACGCCTGCCGCAAGGAAATCATCGCACTTTCCCAAAGCTGCACACATTGCCACGAACATTGCTGCCGTTTTCTTTCAGCCGCTTCCTCTTTAATTGGCGATACATACAGGCTTGCTCTTGATGCAGTTAACACCTCCAAGCTTTCGGCGTACTGCGCGCGCCTAGCCGAGCGTGAATTCAAGCCAACAGGCGCACAAAATCCGCGGGAAAGTGTCCGCTTTATGTCCGCTGTTACAAACAAAGGCGTCACCTCGTTACACGAGACTGCAAAGCAGCTTTGCGAGCGCATTTACTTAATTAGCGACGATTACGGCGCAGTTTCTCGCTTAATATTGAACAGTATGCGTTCTGCGGCACTTCAAGCAGGCTACGACGTTATTAGCTGCTACTGTCCGCTTTCGCCATACGAAAAGCTTGAACAATTGTTTATCCCAAGCCTTTCCCTCGGCTTCATGACCTCCAACCGATTCCACGATTTCACTGATGTTATCGACCCCTACAGAATTGTGAACAGCCAACGTTTCAGCGACCAAGCCAAGCTAAAAGCGGGCAAAAAACGCATTACGTTCAATCGCAAAGCGGCCGCGCAAATGCTTGAGCAAGCAACAAGCCTTTTGCACGACGCAAAAAAGCTCCACGACGAGCTTGAAAGCTATTACATAGGCGCGACTGATTTTGCTAAAGTCGATGCGGTTTCGTCAAAGGTTATAGAAAGAATCAAGAATTTTTAGCTATTTCTTTTGCGTAGTAAAGGTGTAGTTTCTATCAATCGTGACCACACAATAATAAATCTCCGAAAGTGACTGGGCTTTTTCGTCAAATTTTTCGCGAATGGCGGCATCGCTCAATTTAAATCGGGGTGGCACAACAACATCAAAGATTAAGTTTGTGCGAGATTTTTTCTCAACCATGCGAAAGTCGTGGACTGTCATCTCCTTGTCAATTTCCCTTGCGTAGTCCGCTACAAACTCCAAAAGCGAATTCGTCCGCTCGTCTGTGACAATGGGGTCAAGGTGCACCACAAGTTCAATCTTCATGTCTACAGCAAAATCCCGCTCAATGCAGTC
>JAVBKH010000011.1:0-5291 GCA_031554155.1 Oscillospiraceae bacterium | reverse complement strand
GTTTATTTTGTTTAAGCCAAATATCCAGCGCCTTGTTTAGCTTAATAATTACTCTTACAAAAAAAATCAGTCCTGCCGCCCCTGCCAAAATAAGCAGTAGATTTATTAAGCTCCAAACAAACGTCATTTCCATAGTTTCACCCCAACTAATTATATCTTACTTTCCACAATTATACAACACTTTATCGTATTAGTCAAGTAGCGTGCTAAAGTAAAAAGAAATATTTATGGGCCGCCATAAGCGACCCTTTGAGTTATTGCTTGCCCTCTAAAAAATATGTAGCTTCCATATCCGAGACATTGAGCGCGAACGCAAGCGGAAATTGCTCGAAGGCATCACCGATGTTACGCTTATCCTCGATGCCAGAAAATCCCATGTGATAGCGAATTGCAAAAGCTTCTTCGCGGGTTAGCCGCATAAAGCCCGTGATAATGTACACGGATTTTTCGCCGTGCCCATAAGGCAGCTTGTCTTCGTATTCGTAGGTAGGCACGCTCACCCATTTTCCTGTTTCGTCTTTGACATTACGTGAGCCAAGCTTATAACAGTTCATTTTGCAAAGGTCGTGCAGCAACGCAACAATGGTGATAGATTCATCATCATAAGACATTTGATAAAGTTCCCGTACACGCTCGCGCGCGAGATATGCCGCCAAACACTCGTAGACATTCACGCTGTGCTCAACAAGTCCGCCCTCATACGAGCCATGAAAACGTTGACTTGCAGGCGACGTGAAGAAGTCGCTTGACTTCGAAAGCAAGTATTCTAGCAGTTTGTCAGCGCCCTCGCGCTTGATGTTTGAGCTGTAAATATCAAGAAAGATTTGCTTAAAATCCTTATTATCTCGCATATTTACTCCATTTCCATCAGCAAGCTCTGCTTTTTGTCGTAAAGTCTCCGCGAAAGGTCAACATAGTATGAATGTGGATTCTCGAAGCGCTTCACTTCGTCCCAAAGATGCCCGATTTGTTCAGAGCAGTATTTTTGTATTTCGTCGAGTTTGGGTAGGTCACAGACTAGCTTGCCATTTTCAAATACTGGCTGCAAAAGCTTAACACAATCAAAATTTGTGACCGTCTTCTTTTTCCAAACTGCATGTGGGTCAAACAAAACTATTGGCTCGTCGTCTTTTACAACCTCGTCAAACTCGGTGATATAGTCGGCAATGGCTTGGCCAGACTCTTTTTCAAAGAAGCGGTATGCGCTCTTGAATCCAGGGGTCGTGATTTTCTCAACAGTTTCGCTAATCTTGATTTTTGGCATGTATACGCCGTTTTCCACTGTTGCAACAAGCTTATACACGCCGCCCATTACAGGGCTTGATTTGCTAGTTATTAGGTTTTCACCCACACCAAAGATGTCAATACTTGCGCCTTGAATTAGCAAATCGCGAATAATGTGCTCATAAAGCGAGTTCGAGGCTATGATGGCACAGTCGCTGTATCCAGCAGCATCAAGCATTTTGCGCGCTTTTTTTGAGAGATACGCAATATCTCCGCTGTCAATGCGAACGCCTTTTGGCCTTGCCCCCATTGGCTTTAGTACTTCGTCAAAAACCTTGATTGCGTTGGGGATTCCAGAATGTTTTACGTTATAGGTATCGACTAAAAGCGTGCAGTTATTAGGGTAAGTCTCTGCATAACACTTGAATGCATCGTACTCGCTATCAAAGGTTTGCACCCAACTATGCGCCATCGTGCCAACTGCGGGTATGCTGTAATCACGGTCTGCGATTACGCACGAGGTTGATGTGCAGCCGCCAATGTAAGCAGCTCTTGCGCCAAAAATTGCGCCATCATAGCTTTGTGCGCGACGCGACCCAAATTCCATGACTGCGCGGCCTTGTGCAGCGCGCACAATGCGGCTTGCTTTTGTAGCAATTAGGCTTTGATGGTTGATAGTGAGCAGCACCATTGTCTCAATTAATGAAGCTTGGATTATTGGCCCGCGCACAACGACTATCGGCTCATTGGGGAACATTGGTGTCCCCTCTTTTAGCGCCCAAACGTCGCATGTAAACTCAAAGTCTAACAAAAATTTGAGGAATTTCTCATCAAAGACTTTTTTTGTACGTAGGTACTCAATGTCTCGCTGCGTGAATTTCAAATTTTGCAGGTACTCCACAAACTGCTCAAGTCCCGCGAAAATCGCAAAGCCAGCGTCGTCTGGCAGACTGCGGAAAAACATATCAAATACAACGATTTTGTCCTGCATGTTATTAATAAGATAACCGTTAGACATCGTAAGCTCGTAAAAATCCATCAGCATACTTAAATTGCGATGCTGTCCCCATTTATCTTCCATAATCCACCTGTTTATTCTACTTTGTCCGCAACTCTGCGGCGAATCATGCTGCCCACTTCATAAGCTATGTTGCATCTGATTTTTATGCGCATATTCGGATGTCTTGCCGTTTCAATTTCAATGCCCTTTTCGTCAAGCATTTCTGTAATAATCAAAAGTTTAGTCATTCGCTTTGGAATAAGCACTTCAAGTGGCTCTGTTTTAGAAAAACGGTTGCGCTCTCTGCAAATCAAGTAGCCGTTTTCCCAACTCTCCACCACGGCAACAACCTCCCAATCACGAACATAGCCGCCACTTTCGTAGTATTGCTTGGGCGGATTATCCTTGAAGTAAAAGCCTGTCGAATACTCGCGGTGACTCACCTTTTGCGCTTCCTCAAGAATCCAATATGGGATTTCAAAGTTATTTTGGTGCGCTTTGTAGTGGTCGACAGCGCAGCGATATGCATTAGTTATGGCGGCAACATAATACGCCGACTTTGCGCGACCTTCAATCTTAAAGCTCGTTATCCCCGCTTCGACTAGCTTGTCGGTGTACGGCAACATGCACAAGTCCTGCGAATTTAGAATATAGCTGCCTTTTTCGTCCTCGTAAATCGGGAAATATTGGCCGTCTCGCTTTTCTTCCATCAAGTGGTAGCCCCAACGGCAAGGTTGGGCGCATTCGCCTCGATTAGCGTCGCGACCAACAAGATACTGCGAAATTAAGCAGCGACCCGACTGCGCCATGCAAATTGCGCCATGAACAAAAGCCTCCAGTTCAAGTTGCGGCGGCGTTTTCAATCTAATATTGAAAATATCCTCAAGTGATAATTCACGCGCAAGCACAATTCGGCTTGCACCAAGGCTGTGTAGCGTGTTTGCTGTTAGGTAGTTAACCACGCCTGCCTGCGTTGAAATGTGAATAGGCACTTGCGGAGCGTAACGTCTAGCCTCCATCAACACGCCAATGTCAGCGACAATGAACGCATCTACGCCACATGCTTCGGCGTCAGATAAAAACTGCGGCAACGCTTCCACTTCTTCGTTTGTGGGCAGCGTATTCACTGTTAAATAAACTTTCACCCTTAATCTATGGCAGAATGTGACTGCTTTTTTAAGTTCTTCCATAGTAAAGTTGGACGGCGAAGCGCGCATACTAAACATTTTACCGCCAAGATATACGGCATCTGCCCCGAAAGTCACAGCAGAAATCAAGCGCTCAAAATCGCCTGCGGGAGCTAAAACTTCTGGCATTTCAAACATTATTCATCCACCGTAGCGGTACCATGTGTGTTCTTACCGCCTACCTTTGCCGCTTTGGCACAGTTTATATCATGCTGTTGCAATGTCTTTGCATAGTAGTATGTTCCCGCATCGTCTGTGACGAAAAAGTAGTAGCCGCTGACTTCTGGGTCAAGAACTGCATTGATAGCGTCAAGACCAGGGTTGCAAACTGCGCCGACTGGCAGGCCATTGCATTTGTATGTGTTGTAAGCATCGTACAACGGTTGGTCTGTATGGTCTAAAAATGGCTTGATGAAATTGTCCACATAATGAATCGTAACGTCCGATTGAAGCTGCGGATATGTTTCCTTCGCTGCAAGTCGATTTTGAAAAACCGACGAAACCATACGCATTTCAAGTTGGTTTCCCGCTTCTTTTTGTATAATTGATGCAAGGATTAGCGTTTCGTCAAGCGAAAGATTGCGCTCGCGCATTTTGGCTTTCATGTCATCGGTTATACGGTTGTTAAGGTTGCTAAGGAACTTGTCGGCAACAACAGCAACGTCCATTCCAACGTAAAAGTCGTACGTATCGGGGAAAGCATACCCCTCAAGCCTACGGAAGCGAAGCGCGTCAATGGGCACTTGATTCATGAATTCGTACTCAATATCGCCTTTGTTCATGTACTCAAGGAATTCATCTGCCTTGCAGACTTTATTTTCTTCAAGCTTTTGCGCAATTTCGTAAAGCGTCCAACCTTCGATAAATGTAACGCGAACTTCTTCTTTTTTGGTGTTTCCTGTTCTTAGCGCGTCAATCACTTGGTCATAACCAAAATTTGAGTTAAAGATATAATTTCCCGAGTTAATTTCGTCATCTTTGAGCTTTAGTCCCGAATAAACGCGGAACGTAAACGGCTGGCTTACAATTCCTTTGTCGTAAAGCAAAGACGATATTGATGCAAGCGTTGAGTTTTCTGGCACATTCACTTCAATTTGCTTGCTTTCTTGGTTTAATCCAAACAAATCGCTTGCGCTTTGTAACGCAAAATTTGCGATAAATACGCAAAAAGCAATCGTGATTAGCACCATAACAATTGCCGTGAACCAACGGCTGCCGCGCTTGCGTTTTTCTGGTCGACGAGGCTCTGTTTGTGGTGGTGGCGCTTGCCCGCCACGCGCTGCCATTGACATGCCGTATTCTGGCGGTCGGCGAGTCGGCATCGGTCGGCTGGGTGGCGATTGTGGCTGCCTGCTTTGTGGCGGCCTATTATGTCCCAATGTATCGTTTGGCATAATTTAAGTATCCTCCGTATTGGGTTTTGAATGTTAAAATTAATAAAATATTTCTAATTTCGCCTGTTTTTAGTCTTAAAACATATTAAGTTTAGCAAAATCAAAACAAAAAGGCAAAAAAAGGCTTAGTACCACCGAAAACCAATGTAACTCATGCCTTTATCACGACATAGTATATATCAACCTAGAAAAAAGGAGTGACTACTGAATGTTCAGAAATTGTGGATGCAATAACCGTTGCGAAGATAATTGCGACAACAACTGCGGTGGCGGATTTGGCGGCGGAAATTGCTGCTGGATTATCCTCATCATCATCGTTCTCATTTGCTGCTGCGGTTGCTAGTTTTTAGCAAGCGGCATACATGACAAAGCCGAGTTAAAGCCCCGAATACGGGGCTTTTTCCCGTTTTAGGGCAAAAATCAAATTTGCTTCGCCATTCGCTTTAAGAATAAGTCTGTCACGAGCAAATTGCAGCCAATATCGTA
>JAVBKH010000263.1:0-4054 GCA_031554155.1 Oscillospiraceae bacterium | reverse complement strand
CCACCAGTTTATTGGCCATGAAAATTGGCGCATGGGCAGCCTTAACGATGGCAGCCTAGACCTTGAAATGAAAGAGATGTTCTCGAAAACAAGTGTGTACCAAAAGGAAAGCTGCCAAAGCTGTTGGGCAAAATTTTATTGTAGCGGCGGCTGTAACGCCAACAACATGCAGTATGAGGGCGACGTGCTAAAACCCGTTAAGCTGTCATGTGATATCGAGAAAAAGCGATTAGAATGCGCCATTGCAATGAAAGCGGAACTTTTGTAAAGCCAACTTTTACATAGGAATGAAAGGTAGGTCTTGATATGGGCCAGCTTAGACTTGGGTTTATCGGAATTGGAAACATGGCGACAGCCATAATTGGCGGAGCTGTGAAAAGTGGACAATTTTTAGCAAGCGAAATTGGCATATTCGATATTAACGAAGAAAAGCTAAAAGATTTTACATCTCGTGGATTCGCAGCATTTTCAAGCATCAAAGAGCTTGTTTGCGCTTGTGATGCAGTTTTGATTTCTGTTAAGCCACAAAACTTTCCGCAAGTTCTTCCAGAGATAAAAGAGGGAATGTCTAGCGATAAACTGCTGATTTCGATTGCGGCAGGCATCACGGCAGATATAATCAAAAATGGAGTAGGCTGCGACTGCAAGCTAGTTCTTGCGATGCCAAACACGCCGCTTTTACTAGGCTGCGGCGCAACAGCGTTGAGCCTAATTCCGCCTGCAACACAGCAAGATTTTGACTTTGCAAAGAAAATTTTTGCGTCGGCAGGCGTTGCCGCACAAATTTCACCCGACAAAATGAAAGAAATTATTCCTGTCAACGGCAGCAGCCCCGCTTTCTTTTACTACTTTGCAAAAACAATCATTGAAAGTGCCGTCAAGATGGGAATTGACGCAGAAACCGCGAAGCTGCTTGTAGCGCAGACCATGCTTGGCAGCGCGAGAATGTTAATGGAGTCTGACAAAACTCCGCAAGAATTGATTGATATGGTGTGCAGCCCTGGTGGAGCGACGCTCGCTGGCATGAAAGCTCTCGACGATAACGGCTTCACTACGGCAATTGCAGCCGCAAGCGAAGCGTGCGTCAAACGAGCAAGCGAGCTTGCAGCGCAAAATTCGATGCCGACTCCTGCTGAAAAGCCTGCGACCTTTGCGGAGAAAGAAGCTCGCCCACAAAGCGACAGACCTTGGTATGAGGAAAGTGCATTTTATCAAATATATCCAATTGGCTTTTGCGGTGCTCCACTGCAAAACGATGGCGTTTTGCAAAACCGCATTGGCAAAGTTAGCTCTTGGATTTCCCACATGCTTGACACGGGCGTGGACGCCATATATTTTTCGCCCGTATTTGAGAGCGACAGCCACGGCTACGATACGCGGGATTACAGCAAAATTGACTGCCGTCTTGGAACAAATCAAGATTTTGCCAAGGTCTGCACCGACCTGCACAGCAAAGGCATACACGTTGTTATCGACGGCGTGTTCAACCATGTCGGGCGTGGATTTTGGGCATTCCAAGACTTGCTAAAAAATAGGCAAGATTCACAATATCGCGACTGGTTTTATATTGATTTTAACCGCAACGGCAACTTTAACGACGGGCTTTGGTACGAGGGTTGGGAAGGTCACTTCGAGCTTGTGAAGCTGAACCTTGACAACCCGAAAGTGCGTGAGCATTTGTTTGGCTGCATTCGTGGTTGGATTGACGAATTTAACATTGACGGACTACGCCTTGACGTTGCCTACATGCTAAACCAGAATTTTATGCGCGAGCTGCATGTGTTTGTCAAGGGTATAAGGCAGGACTTTTTCCTGCTTGGCGAGGCAATTCACGGTGACTACAACCGCATAGTCAATGACGAAATGCTCGACAGTTGCACGAACTATGAGTGCTACAAGGGAATTTATTCAAGCTTAAACGACCGCAATATGTTCGAGATTGCGCATAGCTTAAACCGTCAGTTTGGGCCAGAGCAATGGACAAGCTACAAAGGCAAGCACCTATTCAATTTTGTTGATAACCACGACGTTTCGCGCATTGCTAGTGTTCTCAAAGACGACAGGCATCTTATGCCCGCCTACGGTTTGATGTTTGGTATGCCAGGCATACCTTGCGTGTATTACGGTAGCGAATGGGGCGCGACGGGCGAAAAAATCAAGGGTGCTGACGATGCGCCGCTAAGGCCTTGCTTTGACGAGCCGCGCGAAAACCCACTGACGCAGCGCATTGCCGATTTTTCCTATATTCGCTCACACAATCTAGCGCTTTGTCACGGCAGCTATAGACAGGTGTATATCACAAATCTTCAGCTTGTTTTTGAGCGCGAATATAATGGAAATCGGGTACTTGTGGCGATAAACGCCGATTCGCAGCTGCACACAACAAAGGTTTTGCCCACAAGCGGCAAAATGTTTGACCTTACTCGCGGCGACTACATAGAGTTTGGCGGTGCTCTTACTTTAGCGCCGTATTCATGCACATTCTTACGATGTGACTAAACTTTAAATTTTTACCAATAACCTAAAGCGTATTTACTTTTAATGTGTCGAGTGATAAAATTATACACGCAAGATTGATTTAAATACAAAAGGAGATTTTATAAAATGGATTTTATGCAGGATTTTGAAAGAATTATGACCAATACTGCCGAAATGGCACTTGCTACAGTTAACGGAGACAAGCCTGATGTGCGCGTCGTGGATTTTTATTTTTGTAACGATTGCAAGCATGTTTTCATTTCCACCTTTAAAGGAACAGGCAAAATTGACCATATTGCAAAAAACAACAATGTTTCGTTTACAACAATTCCTGTAAACACAGCAGAATTTGTTCGTGTACGCAACGCAACTGCCAAGGAAAGCGAAAAAACAGTCGCCGATTTGAAAGATTGCTTCGTTGGCAAGTACCCAATGTTTGAGCAAATGTATGCAATGGGTCTTGACAAATTTGTTATTTACGAGATAGAATTTAAAGATGCCTATGTGAACCGCACATTCGGCGAATATGGCGACGTTACACTGTAGACTTCCGACAATACATAAAGAAAGAGCTGGCCGCGTGGTCAGCTCCTTTTTTATTTTGACTAAATCCCTTTGCTTTCGAGGAAATCTCGAAGCAAGTTCATGCAAACGTCTTTACGATATTCCTCGCTGACGCGTCCGCGTGTGGGTACGATGGCTTCATTAAAGGCTTTGAGATAATCGGCTTTTACGGCTTTCACTTCATCAATGTTCTTGCCGATTAGGGTAGCGTCAATGTCGTCACGTCTTATAACAACGTCACTAACTGCGCCAAATGCTGTGGCGATGTTTACAATCTTGCCTTCTTTTATGTCGATGATGCCTGCAAACGAAACACGCGAGATTGCTAGCGCGTTCCTTGCGCCAACCTTATGATAATAGTAATTATCTAGGCCTTTTTTGGGGACAAGCACCTCAACAATCAGCTCGTCTGGCAAAAGCGCAAGCTTTTTGCGGCCTTGATAAAATTCCTTGATTGGCATAAGCCGTTCAGTTTCGGCGTTTGCAAGGCGTAAAACTGAATTTGCTACAAAGAAAATCAAAACGGTGTCTGCTTTTGCCGAGCCATTGCCGATATTGCCGCCAACAGTCCCTTGATTGCGAATTGCAGGTGCTGCAATTCCTGCGCAAGCGTCCTTTAGAATTTGCGGAGCGACATCGCTTTTTATTATTTCGGTGAACGTGACGGCTGCGCCTATGCGAATATATTCGTCGTCAATTGTGATTTTGCGCATTTCTGGTACGTTATGCAAAAAAAGATAACTTGCGTTTTCTTCGGCCTCGACCATAAGGTCAGTGCCGCCTGCATATGGCGTAAATTCTGGGTTTTTGCGCAGCTCTAAAGCTTCTTTCAAAGATTTTGGTGAGGCAAAGTTTACCATAGTCCGTAGCCCTCCTTAGCAGCTATGACGATTGCTTTTACAATGGCGTTGTAACCTGTGCAACGGCAAAGATTTCCCGAAATGCCCACGCGAATTTCGTCCTCGGTAGGGTGGGGATTTTCGGAGAGCAAACATTCGGAGGCAAGCACCAT
>JAVBKH010000218.1:0-9331 GCA_031554155.1 Oscillospiraceae bacterium | reverse complement strand
AACGGTGGAGACGAACTCTGGCTTTAATGTGTCAAGCGTCACGGTGTCGTACCAGTTTATGAGGTTGCCACTCCAAAATTTAAGCCTTTCAACGCTTGTAAGGCTTCGCTCAATTCTAAGATAAAGACCGTCAGTATCAATCAAATCAAAGTCGCGGGCTGCCAGCATCGAAAGCAGCATCATGCCGATGTTGGTGGGCGACGTTCGGTTTGCCACCCTAAAAACAGGCGACTGCTGAATATTGTCAGGCGGCAAAAAATTATTTTCCTCGTTCGCAAAATCCTCGTAGTAACGCCACATTGCGGCGTTGTAGGACACAAGAGTGTCGCGGTCAGACGCTGAAAGTTCGTGACTTGCTTCCTCTGTTTTGCGCGCTGAATAGTACGCAACGGGCATCACTAGCGAGAATACGATTCCAAGTAGGCTTAAAGCGGTGTGTGACGCTAAAAACAAGTATGCAAGCCCAAAAATCTCGGCGGCAACGTAGCGTCTTGCCACAGCTGAAACCGTAACCTTGCGCATGTCGCCTTGGGCTGCGGTTGTCCACTCAAGCATTTTTTTGCGAGTGAAAATTACGCGCCAAAGTGAGCGGGAAATCGCATCAAATGAGGAAATTGCTTGGGCAGGCAGCATGATTAAAAATACAAGTGCTTGGCCCAAAAGCTCAAAGGTGTGGGGCAATGTGCGAGTAAAAAACTTGCGGGACAACGTTAAAATTCCGCCTGTGAACAACGACCACACAGCCGCCCAAATTGATGACAGCGTGACGGCCAGAACGCCCGATAACGCCAGTATCAGCGAAGCTTGGGTTGGCGCAAAAAGTGCGGCAACAATGCAAATAAAGCTGATAACAGGCGTAAGCGAGCGACGAAGATTATCGAACAGCTTAAACTTTGAAAGGGCTGAAATAGGGTTTGCGTACACCTTGCCGTCGGCTTTGTAGCGACGGGACAAAAAGCGAATGTTCTGCCAGTCTCCACGAATCCAACGGTGAAGCCGCGAAATCCACGAAGTCATGTTTGCAGGGGCAGTGTCCGTCATTTCCACGCTTGAAACAAAACCTGTCCGCAAATATGCACCCTCAAGAATGTCGTGACTCAAAACTTGATTTTCGGGGAAACGGTCGTTTAAAATGGTGTAAAAGCAGTCGATGTCGATAAGTCCCTTGCCTGCAAAAATGCTATCGCCAAAAAGGTCTTGATAAAAGTCTTTGTCGCGGGTGTCGTAGGCAGTTACGCCGCCGCAGCCGGAAAGTATGCGAGAAAAGGGCGTTACTTTCGCAGAATTTAAGTCTGTGCTCATCTTAGGAGTAAGAATTCCGTAACCGCGAGCTACAAGGCCGTTTTGCCCGATAATCGGCTGATTAAGCGGGTGAATTGCCGCAGACACCAGAGTCTGCGCGCTTTCGTAAAGCAGGTTGGTGTCGGAGTCAAGGGCGATGATGTAGCGGATAGACGAGCAAATATCAGCGTCGCCAACGAAGGTGTGGACAGATGTCTTTTCGCCTTTCAAAAAGCGGATAAACTCGATGATTGCGCCGCGTTTACGTTCCCAACCGCTATATTTTTTCTGAGTCTTGTTAAATGTTCGTGTGCGCAAAAACAACATAAAACGGTTGCCATAGCGGACATTCAAGCCCTCAACAACCTTTTTTGCAGCTTCAATCTGTGATTCGTCCTTTTCGTCGGTGGGGTAGTCCCATTCCTTGAAGTCGGCTAAAATACAATAGTACATGTCGGGGTCGGAGTTTGAAAAATATAGCTGTTCAAGCCGTTTTTGCAGCGCGGAAGCTTCTGACGCTTGCGGCAACAATGTAGAAACCAAGACCACCGTTTTTGGCTTTTCCTTGACTTTTTTAAGGTTCATGCGCGGGATAAAATCGACGTCAACGCCAGATAGAGCAAACTGCCACAAGGGCGTGCGGAAAATTTCCCAAATTGGGAAAAAGCACACAATACCAAGCCAAATGCTTTGCGTGCTATAGGCGAAGAACGCGCTTGCAACAAGCGGAAGCAGCACGCTCAAGGTTAAAATGAGTGAACCACGTCTGCGGCGCGGCGATTTGATGCTCGCGTCCTCCAAAATGCCGTAACCTATGTGGTTTGCGCAAGGATTTTCTTCGGAATTTTTCGCGGCTTTAGCAAATCCAAGCTTTTCTGCTGCGACCTCGCTTTCGCTCCGATTTGTGTTTGCGGCAATCTGCGCGATAAGGTGGCGGTAATACTGGCGACTTTCTTGGCACATGCGTGAATAAACGCCCGAGGGGTCTTGCAACAAGGTTTTTTCAACGCTGCTGCATTCTTCGACTAAGCTTTCAAAATCCACAGAAGCAAGCTTGGAAATACCAGTTATTGCATAGGCAATTTCTTCCGCAGAGCCAGTAACCATGCAGGCGTTGTAGGCCATGCCCACCAACACCATTTTGATTGCACGAGGCATGAAGGCAAATTGTTTTTCGCTTAACAAAGACGTTTTTTGCAACTCAAATAAAATTTGGCGCATAGTATCATCTGTGATGGGCGGCCTTAGCTCCGTGAGTGTTTGCTCAATTGCCGAGTAAAATAGCTCAAGACTCGAGTCGCCTCTTTGTGCAAGATGACGAACTTCTTTGATGCTAATTTTGCTTTCTTTTTCAAGCACATAGTAATTATCGCAAAGCCATTCATCGCAAGGGCGGCGCTTTTCGCTGCTGTTGGCCTGTGTATAGTAGATTCTAAGCTTTTGCACATGGCGCGCAAGCTTTTTGCAAGTCTGCCCCAAAGAATCCAAGTTTTGCGCGTTGCAAGCGCGTTTTATTATTTCAGGAAGCGAGTCGTTAAATTCCGTCTTATGTGACATTCGCAGATCTCCAATTGTATAATTATTATGACTTTCAGATTATTCTTGCCTAAATTATCAATAAAAATTCAGTTTGTTACCGACTAAGCTCTAAAAAAGCTAGATATATCGACGAAAAAGATTGAAAAGCCTTGTTTGACTTGACAAAAGTGTATAAATGGTATTAAAATAGTAAAATACCCATGAATAGAATATGTATTTTTTGTTAGCTGCTTAAAGTTTTGCAAGATTTGACTTGCGGAATTGCAAACCAGACGAGTTTGCGGCCGATTTATACAAAACAGGATTGGAGATTACTATGGCAAAGTATATTTTTCAAAGGTTTATAGCGATGGTGCTAACGTTGTTTTTTGTGGCAACTCTCACGTTTTCGCTGATGCACTCGATTCCAGGTGGGCCTTTTACTCGCGAACGCAAGCTGCCCGACGCTATTATAAAAGCATTGAATGCGAAATATAATCTTGATGCTCCTATTATCGAGCAATATGCCGACTACATGATAGGCCTGCTTAAGGGCGACATGGGGCCGTCGTTTAAGTTTGCAAACCGTCAAGTAAATGATTTGATTTCTGGCGGCTTACCTTACACCGCTAAAATTGGTGGACTAGCCATAATAATCACAATATGTTTGGGCATTCCGCTTGGAATTATGGCAGCATTGCGACAAAACAGGCCCACGGACTACACTATAATGTTTTTCGTAACGCTTGGAGTTACAATCCCAAGCTTTGTCATTGCAACGCTGCTTGTGTACGTTTTTGCAATCAAACTTGGGTGGTTTCCCAGTATTTCGTCCTCGCTTGAGACGTGGAGGGCGACGGTTCTGCCTGTTTTTGCGCTTACCTGCTATTCGCTTTCGTTTATTGTGCGCTTAATGCGCTCGTCTATGCTTGACGTTATTTCCGCTGACTACATTCGCACAGCGCGCTCAAAGGGAATTTCGGAGTTTAAGGTCATCATGAAACACGCGTTTAAAAACTCGGTTATTCCAGTTGTCACTTACATTGGAATAATGACAGCGAACCTGCTCGCAGGCTCATTTGTCATAGAGAAGCTGTTCACAATCCCTGGAATTGGACGCTATTTCGTTGAATCAATATCAAACCGCGACTACACAATGATTATGGGCTCGACCATTTTTTACGCCGCATTGCTTGTGTTTATGAACTTCCTCGTTGACATTGCCTACGGCTTTATTGACCCTAGAATCAAGCTTGGCAACTAGCGGCGAATAAATTAAAAATGGAGGAAAACGAGAAAATGAGTAATTTAAGCAATGAGATGCAGCTTTCTGCCGAGCTTTTTGAACCAGCCGACCGCAGCAAGCTTGCCGATACAGTGGTTGTACGGCCTAGCCTAACTTACTGGCAGGACGCTTGGCAAAGACTTCGCAAAAATATCCCCGCAATGGTATCCCTTGCAATAATAATAATTTTGCTGATTAGCTGCATAGTTATACCAAATTTTTACCAATACACCTACGACCAGCAAATCCGAACAGAAAGAAACCAATTCCCAAGTTCGACACATATTTTTGGAACGGATTCGCTAGGCCGCGATTTGTTCATTCGTGTGGTGTTTGGTGCTAGAATTTCGCTTTCAATCGGGCTTGTTTCAAGCTTAATCAACCTTACTATCGGCGTGCTTTACGGTGGTATTTCTGGCTACCTTGGCGGCAAGGTTGACACCATAATGATGCGAATAATCGAGATTGTATACAGCATACCGCTCACACTTTACGTTATTTTGCTTCAAGTTGTGTTTCAAGAAAATATTGAGCAAGCTTTTCGAACTAGTCCGCTGCTAGCGCCATTTAAAGGCATGGGCAGCCAACTTATTCTCGTTTACATCGTGCTCGGTATTATCTACTGGATTCCTATGGCGCGCGTTGTTCGCGGCCAAGTTACGACGATAAAAAGCAACGAGTACGTCATGGCAGCGCAAGCGCAGGGTGCAGGCTCGTTTAGAATAATTTTAAAGCACCTTGTTCCAAACTCAATTGGACAAATCATCGTTATGGTCACACTTTCGATTCCAACAGCAATTTTTACAGAATCTTTCCTAAGCTTCATCGGGCTTGGAGTTAGCGCGCCAATGGCTTCGTGGGGCTCTCTCGCAAGTGAATCTTACAAATCGCTGCAAAGCTATCCATTCCTGCTATTTTTCCCTGCAATGGCAATCTGTATTACGATGCTTGCCTTCAACATTTTAGGTGACGGTCTGCGCGACGCGCTAGACCCCAAGCTCAAAAAGTAGCCGCAGGAAAAAGTGAAAGGGGAAAACCAATGAGTGAAAATATTCTTGATATAAAAGGCCTAAAGGTCAGTTTTTTTACAGGCGGAGGCCAAGTTCAAGCCGTTCGTGGCATTGATATTAGCCTAAAACCAAACACCACACTTGGCATTGTCGGCGAGTCTGGCTGCGGCAAAAGCGTGACTTCGCTTGCGATTATGGGCTTGATTCCGCACCCTGGCAAGGTTGTTGGCGGAGAAATCATATTCCAAGGCGATGACTTGCTGAAAAAGAACAACAAGCAGATGAGAAAAGTTCGCGGCGATCGCATTTCCATGATTTTTCAAGACCCTATGACCTCGCTCAACCCAGTGTTTACAATCGGCAATCAAATGCGCGAAATGATTATGGAACACAACAAAGGAATGAGCAAAGCAGACGCAAACAAGCGCGCAGTTGAGCTGCTAGACAAGGTTGGCATACCTGATTCCGAAAGCCGCTTGGGGCAGTACGCCTACGAGTTTTCGGGCGGAATGCGTCAACGAGCCATGATTGCCATGGCCCTTGCTAACAACCCTAACTTGTTGATTGCGGACGAGCCGACGACAGCTCTCGACGTTACAATTCAAGCGCAAATTCTTGAGCTTATGAAAGATTTGCGCGAGGAATTTAAGAATTCGATTATTTTGATTACCCACGACCTAGGCGTTGTTGCGGGAACTTGCGACGAAATTAAGGTAATGTATGCGGGCTTGATTGTCGAGGACGGACTCACTCGCGACATATTTAAAGAGCCTGCGCACCCGTACACATGGGGACTTATGAAGTCAATACCAAAAATCACAGCGGGCAGCCGCGAACGACTTGTGCCGATTGACGGCCAGCCGCCCGATTTGTTCAAACCACCTGTGGGTTGTGCGTTTGCCGCACGTTGCGATTATGCAATGGCCGTTTGTCTTGAAAAGCAGCCGCCACATTTCACAGTAGGCGAGGGTCACACCGCGGCATGTTGGCTGCACCATTCCCAAGCTGCAAGCCGCTTGGCAGAAATTAAAAACGGGGGTGCAAAATGAGTAATACCCTGTTTGAGGTCAAGAACCTTAAAAAGTATTTTCATGTTAAAAAGGGCATATTGAAAGCCGTTGACGACGTTTCTTTCGGGATTCTCAAAGGCGAAACACTTGGACTTGTGGGAGAATCTGGTTGCGGAAAAACCACAATTGGCCGCACAATCATTCGGCTTTACAACCCCACTGATGGCGAAATCCTTTTGGACGGCACAAACATTTCCAAGCTCAACAATCGTGAGCTTAAACCGTTTCGCCGCAGAATGCAGTATATTTTTCAAGACCCTTATGCGTCGCTTAACCCGCGTATGCCAATCGGTGACATCATCGCCGAGCCAATTGACACGCTAGGTCTTTTAAGAGGCCAAGCCCGTCAAAATAAAATCTTTGATTTGCTTGACAGCGTTGGTCTTGCAAAATCCTACGCTAACCGCTACCCTCATGAATTCTCGGGTGGTCAACGCCAGAGAATCGGCATAGCAAGGGCACTTTCCTGCGACCCAGAATTTATCGTCTGCGACGAGCCAATCTCTGCGCTTGACGTTTCAATTCAAGCTCAAGTTGTAAATCTGCTTGAGGATTTGCAAAAAGAAAAAGGCTTGACTTATCTATTTATTGCGCACGATTTGTCCATGGTGCAGCATATCTCCGACCGTGTTGGCGTTATGTATTTGGGCCAACTTATGGAGCTTACCACAAGCGATGAGCTTTACGAAACACCGCTTCACCCCTACACAATTGCCTTGATGTCGGCTATTCCTGTGCCCGACCCCGAGCTACAAACTAAGCGCATAATGCTCGAAGGCGACGTGCCAACGCCAATAAACCCGCCAGAGGGCTGCCCATTCTGTGGCCGTTGCTCCAAAGTAATGCCAGAATGTGCAAAAATCAAGCCTAAACTTGTGGAAGTTAGACCCGCGCATTTCGTGGCCTGCCACGCAGTTCCAAGTCATCAATAGCTGTTCGCGAAGCCACGCGAACTGTTATAAATAAACGACCCATTTTTAAGAAGGAGAGAAATTATGAAGAAAATACTGGCATTGGCCTTAGTGGCCGTAATGACTGTCATGGCTTTTGCGGCCTGTGGTCAAGCTCCGGCTGCAAGCAGTGCAGCACCCGCAGCAAGCGAGGCTGGTAGCAGCACCGCAGCGCCCGCAGGACCCAAGCCCCTGCCCGCATTTAGCTACCTGTTTAACACAACCGCAGTTCACCAAGCAAACGCCGAGGTTTTCCAAGATAGTTGGAAAAAGGCTGGCTTTGACGTTAACATCGAAAGCCAAGAGTGGGCAGTGTTCCAAACCTCCAGAACTGAAGGCAACTACACAGTTTGCCGTCACGGCTGGCTAAGTGACTACTCTGACGCTATGAGCTTTCTTGATTTATTCCAGTCTTTCTCAACACAGAATGACCCGAGATTCAAGAGCGAAGAATTCGATAAACTTATCGAAACAGCTAAGACTTCAAATGACACAGCAGAGCGTATGACAGCTATGCACGCTGCTGAAAAGCTGCTCATTGATTCTTACTATGTTATTCCGATTTACTATTACACCGACCCTCGCCTAGACAATGGCAAGGTTACAGGTACAGTGCATGACCCTCTTCTTAACCACATGATTTTCAAGTGGGCGAAGAAGGACGACGGCACAGAAATTAAATATGCACTTGGTGCAACACCAAAAACCCTTGACCCTCCTCTAAACAACGCAACTGATGGCGCTAATATTATTCAACAGTGCTTTGACGGTTTGACAATGAAGGATAATAAAAACCAAGTTGTCCCTGGTCTTGCTGAAAAGTGGGAAACTTCCGCTGATGGCCTTACTTGGACATTCCACCTTCGTGACGCTAAATGGAGCGACGGTAAGCCGATTACTGCTGGCGATTTTGAGTACGCTTGGAAGCGCACAGCTGACCCCGCAACTGCTGCTGAATATTCATTCCAAATGGGATACGTCCTTAACGGCAATGAAATTATTAAAGGCGAGAAGAAACCCGAAGAGCTTGGCGTAAAGGCTATTGACGACAAGACCCTTGAAGTTAAGCTTGCTGCTCCCTGTGGCTATTTCACTGAAATTGCTGGATTCCCAACATACTACCCTGTCCGTAAAGACATTATCGAAGCTAATCCAGGCTGGGCAGAAAACCCCGAGCAATATATCACAACTGGCGCATACAAGCTAGAAACCTTTGTTCCCAACGATAAACTTGTATTGGTTAAAAACGACAATTACTGGGATGCTGCAAATGTCACATGTCCTAAGCTTGTCAATATCCTCACTGATGACGGCGCAGCCGCTATGAACGCATTTGAATCTGGCGAAATTGACATTGTTGAAGATTTCCCACCAGAAGAGACCAAGCGTCTTAAAGATGCAGGCAAATTGTTCGAAGAACCTTCTGTCGGCACATACTATGTCTGCGTAAACGCTGAAGCTCCTGAAATGCAGGACATCGCAGTTCGCAAGGCACTTTCTCTCTCAATCGACCGTGAATACGTTTGCGAAGTTGCCCAACAAGGTATCCCTGCATACGCGTTTGTTGCACCAGGAGTTCTTGATGTTGCTGGTAAGACATTCCGCGAAGTCGGCGGCGATAGGCTGTTTGGTAGCGGCGACCCCGCAAAAGACCTTGAAGATGCCAAGCAAATCCTCAAAGATGCTGGCTACGCAGTTGCAGAATAAGAACCCCGTCTGTTACCAAAATCAGAGATTTTGAACAGACAACTGGGAACCTTGATTCACTTCGCGAATGAGGAACCCCGTCTGTTACCAAAATCAGAGATTTTGAACAGACAACTGGGAACCTTGATTCGCATTGCGAATGAACCCCAATAATGCAATTATAAACGGCGTCATCGAAAGATGACGCCGTTTTACTGTTTGTTGATTTATTAAAATTGAATATACAACTAGTATTGTCAATTAACATAAAATAGTCTGCATAAAAGACGTGTGACGGGTTAGCAGATGAGTGAGTTTTGGCTTTACCCAAAACGGAATAAACGAGGTACGTTCTTCTTGTGGTGATTAGCGCAGACATACAAAAATAAAGACTTATGTCTCTTAAAAAGGTCTTTTGGTTCTTTTCTCCTCAAGAAAAGAACATCGGTCGTATTAAATATGGAATCTTTTCTTAAGCTCGATTTTTGTGGCGTTATCTGCAAAAATAAAAATGCTGATAAGCGATAAGCC
>JAVBKH010000073.1:0-16107 GCA_031554155.1 Oscillospiraceae bacterium | reverse complement strand
TTCTCCTGCAAAATTTTGGGCTACAGCTGTCATGACGTCGTTGTTTTTCTCAAAATGCGTGTGGCCTGTAATGATGAGCGGCACATCGACTGCATTGAGAATTGAGCCTACAAGCTTGACGGCATCTTCCGCCGACCTATTGCCTTTTTCGGGGTGTGTGCCCATTAGCGAAACGCTGATTAAGTCCGCGCCATATTTTTCAACACAAACCTTGGCCATATCTGCGGGGTTGTTTAGCAAATCCATGCCGTAAATATCGGCAAGTGCGGACGGATATTTGCTTGAAACTATGTCAAGAACTTCCAAGGCCACAAGAGGTCTGTTGGGCATTGTGCCCTCCCACATGTGGAATGGGGCTGCCGTTTCGCCGCCAATTTTGTAGGTTTTCTTGCGTGTACCGCCTTCTGCGGCGGTGTTGCCGAGCTTAACCTCCCAAATTGGGCTTTCGCACTTGTTTTTCTTCACTTCAAACGACTTGATTTCTTCAACGAGCTGCGTCGCTTGAACTTGAGGCGCAAGAGCTGTTGTTGCAACAGGTGCAGCAGCTTGTGAAGTCACAGCGACTTGACCTGCACCGCCTAAGAATTGTGCAGACAATGTATTTATGATACTGCCAACAACGTCCTTGATGACGTCTGCGCGAATTTCTTCGGCAAGTTTACGCTTGATTTCGTCGAGGTTTGCAACTTCAACGGTTTGTGTCGCAACTGCTTTTTCTTCCACTTTTGCAGGAGCAACTTCGGCTTTTGCGGCAGGTGCGGCTTCTGCTTCTTCGCTCTGTGCAAAGTCGGCCATATCTGGCAAGGTCAAAGCGGGGTGCTTGCATTTTTCCATGAACGCGCGAACTTCCTCTGCGGAAGTTGCAGCGGTGTCGTCGGCAATCTTGTCGAAGAATTCATCGAGATGTTGCTCACCAAAACGTTTCTCCAAATCCTCACGCAAAGTATCTTTCAGCTCTTTTGGCATCCAGACCAGACGAGCAAAGCCACCCTCTGCATACAGGAATTTTCTGGAGGTTAGGAAAACCTTGCCTACTCCCATAAAGCCTGGGGTTTGGAGTCCGCCGCCTACGTTACCCGCAAGTGCCGAGAACGTCATGCCGACTGGGGTTTGACCTAAAAACTCACGGTTAACGACCATAACGCCGTTACATTCGGGAACATATGCCACAATTGCTTCGAAGCAACCGCAACTTGTCATGGGCCTATCCATAATGGAATATGCGCAGAATGAATCTATTGCCTTGTGACTGTTGGAGTACACGTAATCGTTTACGCCGCTCCAAATTCCCTTAACATTGTCGAGACATTCGCCTTTTTTAATTGGCTGATTGCCGCCTGTTTCGTCGATTTCATACGCTGCCTTGCCATCAAGCCAGTTGTAAGCACCGCAAAGTCCAAGACGCTCTGGTGTGATGACACAGACGTGGTTAGGCGCGAACGCTTGACAAAGCAAGCATGAGTAAAAGGTATCGACAGAATCGTCAGTCATGGCTTCTACGCGCTTGTTGCGGAACTGGTAGGTCTCTCTTGCAATTTTCAAACGCTTTTCGACTTCTTCAGCGTCTGTGATTAGCGTAACCTTGACCTTATCGACGATTGCAGGGTACTCTGCCAAGAACTTAGCATGAATAATTCTGCCGTAATCCTTGATGCGCAAGCCCTTTTTAAAGCCGTCCTTCGATACGCGTGTCCAAACAATATCGCGCTGGCCCATGTGCCAGATACCCTCTGCGCTGTTGACCAAATGGTGAATTTGTCGCTCAAGAATAGGCTCAAAGTCAGCCTGCATCTTGCGCCCTGCAACTTCGACCCAGATTGCCAGCGGCAACACTGTGCCCGGCTCAACTTCGTCGATGTCCTTGCCAATCAAGACGAACTCGCCGTCGTTGATTTCATCAAATTCAACGCTTGTGACAAACTCAAACGCTGTGGAGTGATTGCCGCCAAACTCGACGTGAGTGTTTTCCTTGCGGATACGCTCGCCCTCGAAAGCTGCGCCAAACGGCACAGGAATCGGCACTTTTGTAATCTTGATTTTGCAGCCGCGAACTTCAAGTGCTTTGTCGACCATAGTTTCGTATGGCACACTTGAAACAACATGCTCGTATGTACAAACGCCTGTGGGTAAAATTTCTGGAATATCGGTGTCCGCAATGACGGGGAAACCGTAGTTGATTGCACCTGCTGCAACAGCGTATTTTTCTTCGTCGACTTCGCCAAAAGCAAGAACAAACGCAAAGATTCTGTTTTTGTTGTATTTTAGGTTAGCATCAAAGTCGCCAGGCTTTACGCCGCCGAAGGAAAGCGCTGCTCTGTTTGCAAATCCAAGTGCATACACAAGTGACGAAACGTCCTTGCCAAAGGGAATCAAGCGTGTTTCCCAACCAAGCTGAACGCCCTCAGCAGCAAGTTGGTCCGCGAACTGCACGCCGTTTGTGCTGCCGCCCATGAACACGTAGAGATTTTTTTGTTGCAACTCTTTTGCTATTTTCACGGCTGTTGCGTTATCTGGGGCTGCGCCTGTAATGGCCGCAAAACCAGGTGCGCTGCCGTCAACAAACTCAACGCCGCGCTCTCTCATTATAATGTCGTTAGCTGCACCTAGGTAAATGCCGTCTACTGGGCTCGGGCCCACAACATATTTTACAGCTTCAATAACCTCGCAGGCAAAAAGCGTGGCCGCACCAGCATCAAGAGTTTGCCCCAAGTAGGGCAGCCAGTTTTTGTCTGGAACTTGTGCGGGTAGCAGGTTTCTTGCTTCCTTTAAAATGGACTGCAAGTCTTGAAGCGTCTCCATTTTTTTGCCTGTAAAAGAATAAATTATGGGCAAATAATAGTTTGTGCTAGGAAAGGACACAGGACAATCCGCGCCTTTTTCCTTTATTGCGTTAACGACTGCGGCTTCGGCTTTTTTAACCCATTCAATGGCGCCGTTAATCGCGCTTGAGCAAATAAGCTTAGACATTGTTATCCCTCCTGTCCTTTTGGTCTACAAGTTTGCGCTCATGCTTTTTGTTGATGCCAAGCTTCTCTCGCTTCTCGTCAAGGACTGAAATAATTTGCCTTGCGCACTCGATTGGGTCGTCTACAAAGTGCATAGTTGCGTTAAACATATCCTTGGTTTCTTCGGTCAAGAATTTGTAAACGTTCTCGCTGCCTGTGATATGGAATGGGTGACCGATAAAGACATCAACGCCAGAAGCCACAAAATAGCAGCTAATGGAGACCGCCTTTTCGCTCATAAGCTCTGGGCAAACGCCCACAGCAGGCAGACCCGCTATTGAGTCGCCAAGGCCACCTTCGGCCACAATTTCTGTGCAGGCTTGAAGAATTCTTGTGTTGTCAACACAGCTACCCATATGTAGAACAGGCGGCATACCTACGGCTTCGCAAACTTCCTTTAGGCCGTTTCCTGCGAATTCAAGTGCGGCTTCTGGGGTTAATTTGCCGTCTTTACCAGAGGAAACTGCGCAGCAGCCAGTCTCAACAACGAGAACATTATTTTTCACAAGCTCTTTTACAAGCTCGTTGCAGTACCAGTCAGTCTTGAATTTGGGGTTGTTACAGCCGACTATGCCGACAACGCCCTTGATTCTGTTTTGAATAATAGCGTCGTTAAGTGGACGGAAGGAAGCGCGATATGTACCGCCAAGCATGTACTTGATTTCTCTTACGCTAAAACCAGCGACAACCGTTTGCTTTTCGTCTGGGATTTTAACGGTGCTCTGGTCGCGGTTTTTGAAGTTGTCGATTGCTTTCTTAACCAAGCTCTTAGCAGATTCAAGCGCGTGTTCTTCGTCGAAGTCGAAGGCCTCTGCTCCTACAGTTTTCGCCATAGGCGAGGTGGACACAATCTTGGTGTGGTAATGCTCCGCAACCATAGGAAGAGACGGCATGATGCACTGAACGTCGACAATCATCATTTCCACTGCGCCTGTTACAATTGCAAGCTCTTGCTGCAAAAAGTTGCCCGCTATCGGCACGCCGTGGCGCATGAGGATTTCGTTTGCTGTGCAGCATATGCCGCCTACCGTGATGCCCTCTGCTCCTGCTGCCTTTGCGTACTCAACCATATCAGGCTGCTTTATTGCAATCGCAATCATGTCTGACAAAGTTGGCTCATGACCGTGAACAATTATATTGACGTTCTTTTTTTCTAGAATACCAAGGTTTACTTCGGAGCGAAGTGCGCGAGGTGTTCCAAAAAGAATGTCGGAAGCCATAGATGCTATGCGCGAGCCACCCCAACCATTGGAGATTGACTGACGAAACGCATGCATGATAAGGTTTTTGTAGTCGTGGTCAACGCCCATGTGAGTTCTGTGCATGGCTTCAACGCACATTCTGTCAATGCCTTGGGGCAAAATCCCAAGATTAGCCCATGTCTGCTGCGTCTTTTTTGGTGCAAGAGAAACGGTCTTGATTGTCTCTTCCTGCGAAGAATAGTCGCCGATGAAAATATCGGCCAATTCCTTTGCAACGTCGAGCATTTCGCGTCCGTCAGTTTCAATGCCATAAAGTGCTGCCATTTCAAAAACAGCCTGTTCGTCCTTGATTTGATAGCCTGTGTTTTTGCCGTGTGCAATTTCTCTTAGCAAAATAGCAACGTGTCTGCCGTGGTCGGAGTGTGCCGCTGTTCCGCCTGTGACTTCGCGCAATAAGTTTCTTGCAGCGATTGTGTCAGCATTTGCGCCGCAAATTCCAAGAGGCGACTTTGCTGTTATGCGACAAGGCCCCATGTAACAAATCTTGCAACACACGCCCTCCTTGCCGAATTTGCACTGATTTTTTTGGGTCTCGTAGCGGTCAAAGCAGGTGTCTATACAGTCCAGCTTAGCTTTTTCAAGCATTTCAATGGACGCTATATCATCCACTTTTTCCGAAAAGATGCTAGGATTACTCATTTTGGTCTCCCCACTCTTTTACTAGATTATTTAGCGATATTCGTTATAAGTTCCTTTATTCTAAGGTATATGCCGTTGTTTTCTGAAACTTCCCAAACTGGCTTAGATTGTTCTGCGAGCATGGCAATTTCTTCGTCATAATGCAGCGACAAAAGCTCGTTTGCCCCTGTGATTTCCTTTACTCGCGCAGCCGATTCTGGCAAGTTGCCGCCGCGTGTGCGGTTCACAAGTAAAACTAATCTACTGTAGGAAATTCCCATGTCCTTTGTAAGCGAATGAAGTCGCTCGAGTGTGTTCATTCCAGAGTTTGAAGCGTCCGAAACGAGCACAAGCGTGTTCACCGATTGAACAATTCTTCGCGATAAATTCTCAAGCCCTGCTTCGTTGTCGAGAACCACGTAGGGGTATTGGTCCGCAAGCTCTTTTATGGCTGTTTTAAGCACGTTGTTGGCGTAGCAATAGCAACCTGGGCCTTCGGGCCGCCCCATTGAAATCATGTCGAAGCCTTTGCTTTCAACAAGTCCCTGCGCAATTTTTAGCCGCAAAAGCTCTTGCTTGGATATTTTTTGCGCTTCGGCTTCATCGCGAACAGTTTCCCTTGCTGAACCGATTGTGAACTGCACCTTTACGCCCAAAGTTTCGGCAAGGCAGCTATTGGGGTCAGCGTCAATGGCCAAAACTGGTGTCTTTTGAAGCTCCACGAGGCTGCGCACAAACAAGCCCGAAAGCGTGGTCTTTCCCACGCCGCCCTTACCAGACAAAGCAAATAAACAACTCATGATTCTATCCTCTTAATTATCTCTGAATATTTGGCGCGTGTGTCTTCGTCCATAAAATCAAATGGACAAACCCCGTCGCGGTCAGCGTTTCGCATGTCGCTTGAATACGGGAGAAACGCTAGAATTTCTCGTTTTGGTAAAGCTTCCCTTATAAACTTTTCGTCGTCCTCGCTTGTCACCTTGTTTGCGACGAACATAATCTTTTTTATGCCAATTTCTCTTGACATTCGCTCGACTAGCATGGCGCAGTCAATTGAGCGAAGCCCAGGCTCAACCACAATCAACATAACGTCTACGCCCTGTGAGGTCGCGCGGCCAAGATGCTCAATGCCCGCTTCCATGTCCATGATAAGCGTGTCTTTTTTAAACAAAACAAGGTCGTTGACTAACGCGCGAACGAATGTGCTTTCTGGGCAAGCACAGCCGCTGCCTCCAGCTTTGACGGCGCCAAGCACCAAAAGAGACACTCCCCGATGCTTGTAGGCGTAAAAATCGGCAATGTCCGAGACTTCGGGGTTAAGCTTGAACATTTGGCCGTATTGCCCAACCTTTGCGCCTGTTCTTTCCTCAATGAGGTCAATCTGGTGGGAAATCGTCACAATTTTTTGCCGCTCGCGATGGGTTATCCCAAGGGACGACGCCAAGTTTGCGTCGGGGTCTGCGTCAAGCGCGAGAACGCGGTCGCCCTGCTCGGCTTTTAAAAGCGCAAGCGTGGACGCTATTGTGGATTTGCCGACACCGCCTTTACCAGAAACAGCTATTTTCAAAAAAATTCACCCTAAAATCCGTATTTTTCTTTCATTCTCTTTGAGACAAGCTGGACCATTTCGAAAACCTTGTCGGCTTGCTCAACTGTCAGCGAGCCTGTACCGCAAGATGGCGTAATCAACGCTTGTGAAGCGATAATTTTCTTGTCAAGCTTTGTCACTCCTGCTAGTTTATCCATATTTCTCTCAAGTATTTCTTCAAGAGACTCAACGGTTTGCTCCATGATTTTAGCTGATGTAGGAATTATGCCCCAAGCAAGCAGTCTGCCTTTTTCAAGATGTGCCTTAACGTCCGCGCCGTACATTGAAATTGTTTCGCCGTACTCGAATGCGTCAAAGTTAACCATGTCAACGCCTGCGTCGGTCAAGATGCTCCACTCGGTGTTGCCGCAGCAGTGAATGCCCGCTAATGCGCCGTCGGCGTGGACAGCTTCGATTACTTCTGCAAGCATTGCAACAACGTCCTCACGCTTGACTGAAACATAAGTTGAGCTGCCAAATGCTGAAAGAATTGGCTCGTCAATAAAGCAAATTATGTTTTCTGCGTAGGGCTTGAACTTTTGAATCTGCCAACGGCACTTCATTGCTAGAGCCTTAACGATAACGTCGCGGAATTCGTCGTTGTAAAAGATTGCTCTTTTGTTTTCGTCGGTAATTGTGAGAGCGAAGCTGCAAGGGCCTGTTGTTTGCACCTTTAGCCACGGAACTTTTTTGCCGTCTTCTTTAAGCTTCTTTTCAAGAGCATAAATGCCCTTGGAAAATTCCTCGGTAATTTCCATAGCGGAGCAATCGCCGTTGCCCTCGTCGGGGTCCATAGCGGCCATGTAAGTTTCATAGAATGTGGCAAAATCCTCGGAGTAATCCTTGGCAGTGTCAAAGAACATGCGGCCTTTTTCTTCGTCAATAACCACACATGGAATACCTTCACTGTACTGAATTTCCATCTGCTCGCGAAGTCCAAAAACGCCGAGTTGTGGCCAGATTGGAGCGTCAAGACGCTTTAAGGAAACTTCGACCGCATAATCAGGCTTGTCATATGGCATACTGCCGATAGCGGAACTTAGAAAATTAGTTTTCATAGCACACCTTGTTATTTATATCGTCTTGATATAAACCCTTTCCATATTTATGATTATAATTATTTGCCGTTTTTTTGATTGTAAGCTTCTACAACTTTTTTCATAGCAGCGATATGCGCAGGTGTTGTGCCGCAGCAGCCGCCAATAACGTTTGCGCCTGCTTTGATAAGTCCCTCAACCTGCTCTGCCATCATTTCTGGTGATTCTGGGAATACGTCTTTGCCGTCAATATTTTCTGGCAAGCCTGCATTTGCGTGTACCAAAATTAAAGCGTCGGGCTTGGCAGCTTTCATCTCGCTAACAATTTCAATCATGCGCTCAATGCCGTTGCCGCAGTTTGTGCCCACAATATCCGAGCCTGCGTCAAGTGCGGCTTCGATTGCAGCTTCTGGGGAAAGTCCCATCATGGTTCTATATGTACCTTGGCGGGTTTTGTCAAATGTAAAAGTTGTGATAATTTCGAGCTTTGTGTTTTCTTTTGTGGCTTTAATTGCACAGCAAGCTTCTTCGGCATCGCTCATGGTCTCGATGCAAACGGCGTCTGCTCCGCCTTTTTCAAGTGCAACAGCTTGAACCTTGAATGCTTCGTACATTTCTTCTTCGGTGACTTCTTCCGTTACAAGCATTTTGCCAGTTGGGCCAATTGAAGCAATGACGAATTTGTCGCCAGCGGCTTTTCTGGAAGCTTTTGCGGCGTACTCGTTGATTTCGGCGGCTCTATCCTGCAAGCCAAAATGCTCGAGCTTGAAGCAGCTTGCGCCGAAGCTATCAGCCTCAACCATGTCTGCACCTGCGTCAATATAGCTTTGCGCTATGTCCACAACATCGTCAAAGCGGTCAACCGCCCACAAATCAGGACATTCGCCCGGCTTCATGCCCTTTGCCTGCAAAAACGTACCCCATGCTCCATCAGAAACCAAGATTTTGCCTGTTTTTAGTGCATCTACAATTTTACCCATGTTCGACCTCCTAATTACTGCAACAACAGTCACCACTTATAATGGCAGTGGTTTACCAGAATAGTTAGCCGTATTAAGGCTAAAAGCTCAACATATTATAAAAAGACGCTAGAATCCAACATAAATATTATACCAACAATGCAATAAATTTTATTGTAATTTTCAGTATTTTATAGTATTTTTCCACTATTTAATAACATCTACGCCCAAAATTCCTTGATTTTGTTTTCATTGAGGGCATTGCCAATAAAAGTTAGGCCAAAATCGCCGTCTGGCGGGTTGTCGTCAAGATTAATGCTGTCAAATGCGGCTTGCAGAACTTTGACTTCCCCATTGTACAAAACTTTGCCCTTAATTCGGTAAACATCGCCGAAAAAGCCTTCTTTAATTAGCTTCTTAAGCTCGTCAATGTCTTTGTCGGTTAATTCTTTCGGCGTAATGCTCATTGTATCAACGTGGGCGTGGCCGTGGGCGTGTTCCTCGTCAGCGTCTATGTTCTTGCTGCCGCCACGGGTGAGATTTGCAAAATCCTCGTCGTCGAACTCACTCCACAATTTTTTTACAATATCCGCGCGCTCGTTAAGTAAGCTAAGTTTATTTGAAAGCGCGTCAACGTCGCCTTTGTATATCTCAAGCTTGCTTAAAATTATTGTATCCGCATGGACTATTTGATTCGAGAAAAAGTTGCCTTCAACTAGCATGGCATTTGGTGTATGGGTGCTGTCTACAATTGTTACAACGCTGTCAACCCTGCAATTTTGCTCAAGAAATTCGTCTTCCAAAATCTCCAGAAACTTGTCGAAAACAAACACTCCCGACGGCTCAAACACAATTCGAGATGGCTTATACTGCGTTATAACCTCTTTCAGCGCATCTTTGATTTTTCCGCGCAGCGTGCAGCAAATGCAGCCGCCAAATATGTCAACCGTGGTAAAGCCTTTTTTCTCAAGCAAAGCGGCATCAAGGCTCGTTTGGCCAAATTCGTTTACGATATACGCGGTTGTGTCTCCACTTCGAATATAGTAGTCGAGCAAAAGGTTGGCAAAGGTTGTTTTTCCCGCCCCCAAAAATCCCGATATTATTGTTATATCTGTCATGGTTTTACTCCTTCCAATTTGCAAAAAACATGCACTGATTATATCACCGCTGATTTACATTTACAATATTAGCAAATTATAAATAGAATTGTCGAAAACAACATAATCCCTAACATCTTAATCAAAACAACTATAACAAATTTGGCAACAATTTTAAATACTTATCATTTTATTGACATTGCGTTTACATTAAGATATATTTATTCTAGATATACAAAGCTAGGAGTATTTATGAAAAGAATTGACCTGCGCGAAAAATCTACAAATGCGGAACTTGCCATAACAAAACTGGAAAAAACCAAGAACCAAATTATAAGGGAATTTTCTTTAATTTTGGTTTTACTAATAATAGTTACCACTACAGTTATGATTTTGAACGACCTTGTACTTAAAAATGAGGTGAAATTATTTGGGGGAACTCTCGCCGCCCGCGACTCCGCTCACCGCATGAACGCTAAGGTAATGTCGGCTTATCTGGGAATGAGAGAAATTGTCCTCGCCGATACATATGTCAAAGATAATGTTGATTCCCGCCTAAAGGAAGTTAATGAAGATATATCCCAAGCCAACGAACTTTGGGTAAGCCTACATACAGGCAAGGCCAACATCGAGGGGCTTTCCGAAACTCTCGACATACTGAAAAAGCAAATTGATGATTGGGCTATAATAAATGAAAATACTATTAGATTTGTTAGAGATGACAACCTTGCTGCTGCGCGAAAAAATGTGTATGAAGTGGGCACTCCGCATGTCAAGGCAATACAGGTTAATCTCAATAAAATTGTAGAGCTTGCCTCAACTCAATCAATTAAGGATTTTAATAACCTCACTTCATTTAATAAAGCAACTATATACGTCGCCATAACTATGTCTTGCATTATTATTCTGGTTTGCATTGCGGTTCTTGTGCGCACAATCCGCCAGTCAAATCTTTCTATTTCGCTTATTACAAGCGCGAATGAAGAGCTATTCTCCACCCTTGAGCAGCTTGCTGCCGCACAGGAAAGCCTTTCTGAAAACATTGCTGTAATTGAAGAAGAGCAGCAGGCACTTCTAGAATCCGAGGCTAAGCTTCAAAAAATTGCGTATTACGATACTCTTACAGGGCTGCCAAACAGGGCACTGTTTGTTAAAAAGCTCCAAGCTTTCCTTGAAAAATCGAAAACAGATGGCTCTTCTGGCGCAATAATGTTTGTTGATATTGACAATTTCAAAACCATTAACGACTTACACGGCCATGTTTCTGGCGATAAGTTTCTGTGTAAATTTTCAAAAAAGATTTCTTCAATTTCGGAAAATTCCTTTGTGGCCCGTTTTGGCGGAGATGAATTTTTGGTGTTTATCGAAAAATTCGACGGGTTGGATTCATTGACTGCAATAGTTCAAAATTTTATTACAAATTTGCAGCACCCAATAACAATTGAAGAAAGCACGTATAACGTTACAGCAAGCATTGGCGTTGCCGTTACCCCGCACGATGGCACAGATGTGGACACCTTGCTCAAACACGCTGATACGGCGATGTATTACTGCAAAAAAGCTTCAAAAAATGGCTATGCTTTTTTTAACTCGCAAATTCTTGCAAGCGTAAAACGAAAAAAAGCCGTCACAGAAGCTTTGCAAAACGCAATTAAAAATGGCAATGTTTACATGGTTTTTCAGCCGCAAGTTTCCACTAAAACAAAGCAAATCGAAAGCTTCGAAGCCTTGATGCGCCTAAAAGACAACGACTCAAATTTTATCTCACCCGCCGAGTTTATTCCTGTTTCGGAGGAGACTGGCGACATCATAAGTCTTGGATATTGGGCAATAAATCATGTTATAGAGTGCGATATTCGTTTGCGCAAGCTTGGGCTAGAGTACGGCTCAATCTCTGTGAACATCTCCGAAAGGCAGTTCCGCGAACACAATTTTGTAGCCATGGTAGCTGAAATTATAAAAAAACATAACTTCGACGCTTCGCGTCTGCACTTTGAAATAACAGAGTCCTTGCTCATCGAGGACATCGAAAAGAAATCGGAAATTCTCGACCAACTGCAAAAAATGGGCATAAGAATTGAGCTTGACGACTTTGGAACTGGCTACAGCTCGCTTAGCTATTTGAGAACATTGCCTATAGATATTTTGAAAATAGACAGAAAATTCATTTTGGGAATCGGCGAACACCCGAGAGATGAGCTTTTAATTGACGTAATTCTTCAACTTGCCAAGCTGTTCAATATGAAAACTGTTGCTGAAGGTGTAGAAACCCAAGAACAACTTGAATACCTCCAAGACAAGGGCGCGGACACAATCCAAGGTTATTTTTACAGCCAGCCTGTACACGAAAAAGATTTGGAAAACCTGTTCAGAGATTTTCTTAAAAAATGAAATTGCGCGAAAAGGCACCTGTTTTAATACAGATGCCTTTTTTGTTTATAAATTTTGCAAAGACTTTAGCAACTCGATTGCGTCGTCAAATTCAAAGTCATCGACCGCATTTTGTATTTTGCATATTATCTCGTCGTTTGCTTCTCCAAAAGTAAAGCTTAACATTTTGTCAATTACTTCTGTTGCAGCACTGCTATCGAATTCCCCACAAGCGGCTGTAAGTTCCTCGCTAAGTGCCAATAGCATCTCGTTGTCCCCGACAGTTTTTTGGCTACTTGAAGCCTTTTTCTGGTTCTCAAGCAAATTGCCCAAATTAGCACAAAACTCGCGAACTGCTTCAACAAACGGCAGTGTTTCTCTCAAGCAAAGCTCTGCTTTAGCTTTGTGTGCTGACTGCTCAAGCAGATTTGCGGTGTCTCGCAAATTTAGCGCACCAATATTTGCAAAAGTGCTTTTCATGGCGTGGACAACGGTTTCGTATTCTCGAAAATTTGCCGCGCCAAGGTATTCCTCTAGTTGCTCACAGTGTTTGCGCGTTGCGTGTTCAACAAGCTTTAAGGTCGCGAGGTAGGCGCGATTGTTGCCGTTGTGACTTTTTAGCCCCACAGTTGTGTCAAGGTCTTGAAGCTCCGCAATTTTTGATAATACAGCGCTTTCCTCGTCGCTAGAAAAAGTCTCGTCAAAATCTTCAAACTCAGACACAAGCTCATCTGGTAGCCACTTCACCAGTATTCTGTTTAGTAGCTGAACGTCAATTGGCTTTGCAAGAAAATCGTTGATTCCAGCAGACAAAAACATCTCCTGCGCGCCAGAAACGGCATTTGCCGTAAGTGCCACAATTGGCAGCTTTTCATACTTTTCGCCCAACTTGCGGATTCGCTGTGTCGCTTCAATGCCGTCAACATCTGGCATCATGTGGTCCATAAACACAATGTCGTAATCTTTGGCTAATACCATTTCAATTGCTTCAAGTCCACCTATGGCAGTGTCGCACTTTATGTCCGCCTGCTCAAGTAGGCCTGTGCCAACATGCAGATTTATTTCGTTGTCGTCAACAAGCAGCACCTTAGCCATTGGTGCTTTTATAAACCTAATGCTTTCCGCATAGTTGATAACTTTGCTTTCGTCGCCAATTACAATGGGCAGCTCAATATGAAAGACCGAGCCTTTTCCGTATTCACTGGAAATGGAGATAGTTCCGCCCATCATGGTTATTATGCTTTTCGAAATTGAAAGCCCTAGGCCAGTGCCTGCGCGATTGCGGTTTTTTTCGGCATCTACTTGCTTAAACAAGCTGAATAATTGTGAAGCGTCAGACTCTTTTATGCCAATTCCAGTGTCTTTGATGTCGATTTTGAGAGTACTCTCCAAGCAGTTGATTTTGAGAGTGACTCCGCCTCTGTCGGTAAATTTTACAGCATTGCCAAGCAAATTGACTAATACTTGCTTGAGTCTGTTGTCATCTCCGAACAAATATTCTGGAATGCTGTCGTCTAGCAAAGTTTCAAATCCAATGCCTTTATTGGCGGCGGTGAACATAAACATTGACGACAAATTTTCGATTAGCGAAAGGAAATTGTAGTTAACTGGCGAAAGCTCAAGCTTGTTTGATTCAATTTTGGAAACATCAAGTATATCGTTGATGATGCCAAGCAGCGACTTTGCGGAAACGAGTATATCCCCAACATAACGGCGTTGCCTTTCGCTTAATTCTTCGCGCGTCAAAAGCTCTGACATTCCTATTATTGCGTTCATCGGCGTTCTTATTTCATGGGACATGTTGGCCAGAAACAAACTTTTAACGTCGGAGGCTTCCTCCGCTTTAAGTTTTGCGTCAGTGGCTTGCCTTGTCATAATTTCAAGCGCTTTTGTGCGTTCAACAATTTTTCTTTCAAGTGTGTTGGAAAATTTTTCTTTTTGAATAATGCTAAGCTTTAGCTGAACAATCATTTCGCTCAAGGAGTCCTGTAGCACATCAAGCTCATAGCTTAGGTTTTTCTGCGATTCAAAGCTAACGTCGAGATTACCGCCCGCCATTTTTCTGGCTTCTTGGGTTATATATTCAATGGGCTTGACTATACCCCTAACCACGATTACTTCGGATATAAGCAGGATAATGCAGCCTGCAAAAGCAATAAATGCGAGCATAGACGTAAGCTTTTTCGCGCTGCTGTTGAGGTATTTTTCAGGTGTTATCATGCAAAAAGCCCAAACTTGGTCACTAAAAGAAAATTTCATGGGCATTATTTGCAGAAAAGCGTCCTTTTGCAGATTGCTTGTAAAGAAAATCATCTCAAACTTGCTGTTGCCATCATATTTGCCGTCGGCAAACGAACCCGAGAGCGCTTTTTTTAAATTTTCATTATCAATATTTGTATAAAGTTCCGAGTAGTAATCCTGTTCGGTTGAAAATACTATATCCCCTGTTGATGTGATAATATTCACGTAACTGTTGGTCTGGGCTTCAATTTTGGACGCGTAAGAAAACAAATCTGCACAGATAATATCAATTCCCAGCGTACCTATTGGCTCACCGTTGCGCATAATCGGCACACCGATTGAAAAAGCGAACTGCCCGCCTTTTCCGTCAGCAAAATCGTAGTATTCCGCTTTATCAAAGACTAACGACTGCTCTACCATCGGCGCGTGATACCACTGGGATTCCTCGGGATTGGCTAAATCTTCTTCACTCATATCGTAAAGCTCCACGATTTCTCCGTCGCGCAATGCATACGATTTCATAAATCGGCCAAGCTCGGAGCCTTTTGTTCCCGCGAATTGGCTGTCTTTATTGTCAAATGCATTAGGCTCGTACACAATCCACGAATTGTAGCTGTAGTTGCTCTGGTGTAGCAGTGACGAGACCATACTCGCAACTCTGTCCCGCGCGTCGTCAGAGTCTTCGTCGACCAATGCAATATCCTCCGCGGTTATTGAAACAGCTTGACAAATGCTCGTAATAATTCCCTCGGTTCTCGTTTTTGCCACCTCGGAATTGAGTATTGCAAGCTCCTTTTCTGCCTCGACAGAATTTTTGATTGCTGCGCTATCAATTATTACGGTAGCAAGGGAGAAAACAAGCACAGACGGCAACAAACATGCGAGTAGTATTTTCGTCAAAACTCTGAATCTCAAATTGAACACATACCTTTTTTATCAATCTTGTAGAATATACTTTTTAACCGTCTCAATAAGTAGCGCGGAATCAATGGGCTTGTTTATATAGGCGACTGCGCCTAATTTGTCAGCTTGGCTTTTTGTTTGTTCATCATCGCTTGCAGATAAAAAAATTACAGGAATATGCTTTAAGTCGTCGTCCGCTTTTAAGATACGTATAACGTCAAAGCCGTCCATTCCAGACATTTTTATGTCAAGTAAAATCAAATCGGGCTTTGTTGCAAGTCTTTTCAAAATATCCAAGGCCTTTTCGCCGCCCTTGGCGCAGGCCACCTTGTATGTATCGGAAAGCGTTGAGCTTATAACCGACAAGTTAATTGCATTATCATCTACAATTAGTATGCTTTGCAATGCAATACCCCCAGTGTATTTAGTTTTGGCTATAGATTATTATACTATAAAAATCCTCTCACGTCACCAAATTTATTGTAGAAATTCATATTCTTTTAAAGATTTGATAAGGTCGGCAGTCGTAAAAAATAACCCAACAAAAAAGCGGCTATAAGCATGTAAAATAATCATGCCTGTAGCCGTTTTCTTCTGTATAATTAGAAACTATTTGCACGCTAAAAATTAACTAAAAAATCCTTGCAAGTGTCTTTTTTAGGTCATGCTTCACTTGTTCAACATCTATTGTTTTGTACTCGCCATTTTCGTAAAGCACTTCACCGTCAACCATAGTCATAACAACGTCGCTTGCTTGCGCAGAGTAAACAAGCAGAGCTGCGGTATCGTGGTTTGGCATTAAATGTGGTGCGTTTAGGTTAATCGCAATGATGTCGGCTTTTTTGCCGACTTCGAGCGCGCCGCAATCTGTTCTGCCCTGTGCTGCCGCGCCACTAGCCGTCGCCATAGTCAAAAGTTGGGTAGGCGATACAATCGTCGGGTCATTGGAATGTCCCTTATGTATGATTGATGCAAGATGTATTTCCTCAAACATGTTGAGATTGTTGTTGCTTGCAGCGCCGTCAGT
>JAVBKH010000140.1:0-10075 GCA_031554155.1 Oscillospiraceae bacterium | reverse complement strand
TTTGTGGCAAGCCTTTTTCGGGGCTTCAAATTGAGCAAATCAGCAATATTCCGTTTGCTCGTGGGCTTGGAAGCAGCTCCGCTTGCATAATCGGTGGACTAATCGGCGCAAACGAACTTATGGGGTGTCCGCTGTCCTCCGACGAGTTAATCGACATCGCAGCGACAATGGAAGGTCACCCCGACAACTCAACCCCTGCACTCATGGGCGGACTAATCACCGCTGTTCTCGACGGCGGTAAGGTTCACTATGTCAAGCAAGAAATTGGTTCAGAGCTGAAGTTTGCCGCGATTATTCCTGATTTTGAGCTTAAAACAAGCTATGCAAGAGCCGTTTTGCCAGAAACTCTCCCCCACACTGATGCTCGGTTTAACCTTGCACGTTCGGCATTGATGGCTGTGTCACTATATAGCGGAAAATACGAGAACTTGCGCACTGCCGCAGACGACAGACTACATCAACCTTACCGACTCGGACTAATAAAAAATGGCGCAGAAGTCATGGATATGTGCTACTTAAACGGAGCTTATGCAAGCTATATTAGTGGTGCAGGCTCCACAATTATGTCAATAGTCAATGACCGCGTACTTGATTTTGAACAAAAAACACGCGACGCTCTCGACGAAATGGGACTACAGACATGGAAATTACATATACTTTCAATAGACAATAAAGGCGCAATTTGCCTTAAAGATTAGTTTTTTATTGCGAAAGGGTGGTCATAAAATGGCATTGATAGTTCAAAAATTCGGAGGAACATCGGTTGCGAACACCGAGCGCGTTGAGCATGTGGCTGATATCGTCACGGAACAAAAAGCACAAGGAAATGACGTGATTGTTGTTGTTTCTGCACAAGGCAAGCACACAGACGAGCTTATCGCAAAGGCGCATGAAATCACGAAAAATCCTCCAAAACGCGAGATGGACTTTCTTATGGTTGCAGGTGAGCAAATAAGTGCAGCATTACTCGCGATTGCGTGCAAAAAACGCGGCTACAGCTCGGTTGCGCTCACCGGTCCGCAGGCAGGCTTTTTGACAGATTCAAATCATGGCGGCGCAAGAATCAGACGCATAAATACAGACCGTTTGCAGCTTGAGCTTACAAAAGGCAACATAATTATTGTGACAGGCTTCCAAGGCATAAACCGATATGATGACATTACAACTCTTGGACGCGGTGGCTCCGACACTAGCGCAGTGGCAATGGCAGCGGCTCTACATGCTGACAAGTGCCAAATCTTTACAGATGTTGACGGCATATACACAGCCGACCCGCGAATTGTTAAAGGCGCACATAAACTGAATTCAATCTCATATGATGAAATGCTTGAGCTTGCAACACTTGGCGCACAGGTTTTACACAATCGCTCAGTTGAAATGGCAAAAAAATATAATGTCCGCATGGAGGTTCTCTCCAGCATTGATAATATTCCAGGCACAATTGTTAAGGAGGTCGCTAACGTGGAAAAAATGCTAATTAAAGGTGTTGCTAAGGACGACAATGTTGCTCGAATTTCGATTATAGGCGTGCCCGATTTGCCGGGTATCGCATTTAAGGTGTTCTCTAAAATGGCACGTGCACGAGTAAATGTCGACATTATTTTGCAGTCTATTGGGCGCGATAATACAAAGGATATTTCCTTTACCGTTGCGCTTGGCGACCTACAGGTAGCTATGGACGCGCTAAACGAAGTCAAGGAAACTCTAGGCTTTAAGAGCGTTATCAGCGACGATAAAATCTCCAAGATTTCGATTGTCGGCGCAGGCATGGAGAGCAACCCTGGCGTAGCTTCAAAAATGTTCGAAGCTTTGTTTGACGCTAATATCAACATACACATGATTTCAACAAGCGAAATCAAAATTTCCGTCCTAATAGACAAGGAATTCGGCGTAAAAGCAGTCAATGCTATACACGACGCTTTTGATATATAAATAAATAGTAGCTTTAAATATGAAAAAAATGCGTTCAGTATGTGCTGAACGCATTTTGCTATTTCGGAATTTTTTTACAGATTTGATGTGCAACATCGTTCGGGCAAAAAGATACGCTCCCCGCAGAATGCAAAGAGCGTTTTGTGTGCAGCTTCAAGCTGCTGGAGCGGGTAATGGGAATCGAACCCACACTCTCAGCTTGGGAAGCTGATGTTCTGCCACTAAACCATACCCGCAAAGTGGTGGCACAATTGCCACCGCATAATATTATAACATAGCCAAGCGAAAAAGTCGAGGTACTGTAAGAAATTTTGTCGACTTACTTAGCAAGCAAATAAATCTTTTTAACATCCAAAACGTCAAGGCTTTTGAAACTGCCAACCTTGTTTTTGCCACCTTTTGTGCACTTGTCGGCCATTTCGTCAACGTCAGCATCTTTAATTTCTTTTCCGAGAAGCTTTGTAATTGTTGTCGGCATTCCAATTGAAGCAAAATATTCTTCGGTTTTGCTAATGGCTTCTAGCGCTGTTTTTTCTGGATTTATATAGTCTACGGAAAGACCCAAGACATTTGCGCCGTATCGAACAAATCGGAAAACATCTTCTTTATAAACGTATCGCGCCCACGTTCCCCAAATAGCCGCAAGACCTGCGCCATGAGTAACATCAAATTTGCCACTAAGTTCATGCTCAATATTGTGCGTGGACCAGTCGCCATCACGACCAAGGCCTGTCATGTCGTTGTGGGACACACTTCCCGCCCACATAAGTTCTGCATGTGCGTTGTAGTCGGAATTATCCTCAATGCACTTCTTGCCAAATTCCATCGCAGTTTTTATAACTTGCTCTGCAATTCGGTCAGTCAGCTCGTTTGTGCCACCTTTAGAAAAATATCGCTCGAAAGTGTGCATGATTATGTCCACAGTTCCTGCGGCAGTTTGATAATTTGGCAAGCTTAGCAGCATTTCGGGATTCATTACAGTGAATTTGGGGCGAAGGCTTTCCCCACCGTGGCCAATTTTAATCCAGCCATCTTCATTTGTCAAAACACTGAACTCGCTCGTTTCGCTACCAGCGGCTGCAATCGTCAGAACATTTCCTGTTGGCAGCGCACCTATCGAAGACGTTTTGCCCGAGTAAATATCCCAAATGTCACACTCGTTTACGGCTGCAATAGCAATACCTTTTGCAGAATCAATTACGCTTCCACCGCCTACAGCGAGAATGAAATCGACCTTTTCGCTTCTGACAAGCTCCGCACCTTTACGCACAAGAGAGACTCTTGGATTTGGCACTGCACCGCCAAAAAACACGAAGTCTATGCTGCATGACTTCATTGAATTTGTAATTTCGTCCATCAGCCCGTTTTTGCGAACGCGTTCCGAGCCGTAGTGAATTAGAACCTTGCTTGCTCCAAAGCTTTTAAGGTACTCACCTACGTATTTATGCGTCTCCTTACCAAAATAAACTTTTGTTGGAGAATAAAAAGTAAAATTATTCATACGTCAACCTCCACATTTTATATCTACTTACAATTATATCACGAATTATTTCGGCTTTCAAGCTAATTTAAAGTATACTATTTCAGTCACAATTCGGGTCACAAAATCTAAATTTTTATATTAAAAAGATTGACTATTTGACCAAATAGTGGTAATATCAAGATAACCAGATAAACTAGATTTTAGGGGGAGTAAAATTGAAAAACTTAAAAATTGCGACTAAACTCTTGGTGGGCTTTTTGATTGTTACGGTTTTAGCTGTAATAATCGGTGTTGTTGGTATATTTGGACTACTAAAAATGACTGGTGCCGCTAACGACATGTTCCATTTAAAAGCAAAGCCTTTAGGAGATTTAACGCAAGCTATCGAATACGCCCAACGGCTTCGCGTTCAATCCCGCAATGTTATACTTTATTCGGCTGACCCTCAGAAACTGGCAACAGCAGAATCCGATGTACATAACCGAATCGAAATGTTTGAGGCAGCAATGACGGCTTATGAACCGACAATGATCACAATAGAAGCAAAAACGTTGTTTAAAGAGGCTAACGATAACTTCACAAACATATTTAAGCCAACTGTGCTAAGCGTTTTGGAACATGCAAAAAAAGGTGCATCACAGGCCGACCTGCTCGCTGAATTAAGTACCGCTACCGATGCAACCAATAAGCTTTGCGATAACTTGAATAAAATTGCACAGCTTCGCATGGATGTTATGGAAGACGCAGCAGATGCAAATGAAATTCTTGGCGACGAGTTGCTGTTTATTATTTTGGCTGTTATTTTAATTTCAGTCATATCCGCTATCATACTTGCAGCATACATATCAAAGCTTATCAGTAAGCCTGTTAAAAATATGGTCACTATTATGAATCAAGTCGGTGGTACGGGAAGCCTTACCATTGAGCCTGAGTTCCTCGCAGAGCTTGAAAAAAGCGTACTTATCAAAGACGAAATCGGGCAATCACTACTCGCTTTCAAAGGCCTGTACATACACCTGCTTAGTGTTTCGCAGCATTTAAAGAGCATTGCGGAAAAAGACCTGTCTAAAGAAATTCTCACACTTTCCGCAAATGACGACCTTGGTAATTCACTTATCGAAATGCAAAATAACTTGAATAAGATGTTCGCTGATATTGGTGCATCTTCGAGTCAAGTATCATTAGGTTCCGTACAAATTTCCGACGGCGCACAGCTTTTGGCGCAAGGCGCTACAGAGCAATCTGCTACTGTTCAGCAACTTAGCGCATCAATCACAGAAGTCGCTGTTAAAACAAAGGACAACGCCGATATGGCAAACAATGCCAAAAATCTTGGTGAATCTATAAAAAATAACGCCGAAAAAGGCACAACTCAAATGCAACAAATGATGACGGCGGTTCAAGAAATCAATGAATCTAGCAAATCAATCGGAAAAGTTATCAAGATTATCGACGACATTGCATTCCAGACAAATATTCTCGCTCTCAACGCAGCAGTCGAAGCTGCAAGAGCTGGTCAACACGGTAAGGGGTTTGCAGTAGTCGCAGACGAAGTTCGCAGCCTAGCCGCAAAGAGCGCTGAAGCTGCCAAAAACACCAACGAATTAATCGAAAGTTCAATAACAAAAGCAGAGCAAGGCGCTGCAATATCCTCTGAAACCTCTGAATCCTTGCAACAAATTGTTGAAGGCATACTACAAAGCAGTCAACTTATTGCGCAAATCGCACAGTCCTCCACAGACCAAAATACTTCAATCGCACATATAAGCGACGCGATAGGCCAAGTTTCTCAAGTTGTACAACAAAATAGCGCAACTGCTGAGGAAAGTGCCGCTGCCTCCGAGGAAATGAGCGGGCAAGCCACAATGCTTCAACAGCTTATTGCACAATTCAAGACCAAAAATTCTGGCAGTGGATTCGGTGCACAGTTGGGCGGCAGTTCTTCACACGCTCCAATAAAATCTACAGTCTCCCCTTCAAAAGGGTTTGCAGTTAACAACAGCAAGTACTAAGGTATTCCAAATACATATTCCGAATGCGTATTCCCCTATACGCAAGAACTCCCCGCCTTTTGGACGGGGGGTTCTTCTTTTTAAAACTATATCTGTTTCTTAATTCTGCTTAGAGCAGATTTTTCTAGCCTAGAAACTTGCGCCTGTGAAATACCTATTTCTTGAGCGACCTCCATCTGTGTTTTACCAACAAAAAAACGAAGTGAAAGAATCTTCTTTTCCCGTTCGTTTAAATTAGTTATTGCTTCCTTTAGTGATATTTCATCAAGCCAGTCCTTGTCGCCTGATTTGTCCCCAACCTGGTCCATTACAAAAATTGTGTCGCCACCGTCATTATATGCGGGTTCATAAAGCGAAACCGGCTCAACGATTGCTTCTAGCGCCATAACAACATCAGCTTTGCTGATGCCCATTTCTTTTGCAATTTCGTCTACAGTAGGCTCTTTTGAATTCTCGTTTACAAGCCGCTCTTTGATTTGCATTGCACGATAGGCTGTGTCACGCAAGCTTCTTGAAACGCGAATGCTGTTGTTGTCACGCAAGTACCGCCGAATTTCACCAATTATCATCGGGGTGATTGGGATTAGGTGAAATAGTTTGTATTCATTATATTAATTTAAAGATATACTAGAATCCATACTGCACTTCGATACTATTGCCATCATAAATAACAGCCTTAATTACCGCGCGCACTACCCTTTGCTGCTCGCTGGGTGTCATAACAGACCATGCACCGCGTAAATCTTTGATTTCGTCCTTAATGCTTGCCACGCGGTTTTGAATTGTGCTTCTTTCTTGCTCTATTCTAATCTGTTGCTGAATGGCTGTCAAGTCTTTCTGTGCTGCTTCAATGGTTGCAAGTAATAGCTCATTGCCACCATCGCCATATAGACTATACAAACGCTTGATTTTCGATGCGCAGCTTTCGTACTGGGTGTGCAGTAACTCGAGCACCTTAAATTCTTGTGGCTCATCAGACTCTGGCAGCAAATGTTCAAACTTAAACTCAAACAATGTTTCTAGCACCTCGCGCTCTATTTCCTCTGCCCAGACCTTGGGTAAGTCGCAGTTCGGGTCTTTGATTAAATGAGGCTTGTGCTTGTCCTGAGAATAGCAGCATATTTTGGTTCCTGCATTCCCCCATTTTTGATATCGAAGTTTTGCTCCACAACGTCCGCAGACCATAAGTCCCGTCAGCAAATAGTTTGAAGCTGTATAGTTGCTTTTTTGAGCGCGTAGCTGTTGCATTTCCATTGCTTTTTCATATGTTTCTAGCGAAACGATTGCCTCATGCTTGCCCATGTACTCTTCGCCACCGTAGCAGATAAAGCCTGCGTTGGATTTGCGGTTGAGGATTTGGTACGCAAGTTTCTCATAATTCAGCCCAACAAGCTGCGAAATCTTCATCAAAGAGAAGCCTTGCAAGTAAAGGTCGTACACTTTACGGACAGTATTTGCATCGTTATTCGGCACCAGTATCCCCTGTTTTGAATCGTAGTCATAACCGAAAGGTATTCTGCCGCCACCAGGCCATAATCCGCTTTTCACTCTTTCTCGCATTCCCATTTGCGTTCTTTCACGGATATTCTCGCGCTCAAGCTGAGCAAATGCAGACAGTATACCTATCATCAATCGGCCCATTGGCGTAGATGTATCCATCGTTTCCTTGAGCGAAACAAAGTCGACGCTGTGTGGATTGAAAACGTCCTCGATTAAATAAAGCGTATCTTTTTGGCTTCTGGACAAACGGTCGAGTTTGTACACAATCACGCAGTTAATGCGATGGCTTTTTGCATCGGCAATCATGCGCTGCAATTCAGGTCTCTCCATATTTGAGCCAGTAAATCCGCCGTCAATGTAATAGTCATAGTCGCTTATTTGGCGCGACACGCAGTAAGCGGTAAGCATTTCCTTCTGTGCGTCAATTGAATATCCCTCTTCGCGCTGCGCTTCAGTTGAAACGCGAATGTATATAGCTGCTCGCTGCTTTGCACCTACTTGCGCTATTTTCGCTTTCGTTTTTGTCGCCATTTACTTCCCCCTTGCCGCTTGTTTTTACCATTATACCACTATTTTTCAAAAATTTCAACGTAAATTTCGCATACAATATTTTGTCGAAATATTGTAAAACGCAGCCTTTCCGTTTAATTGGATAGGCTGCGTTCTTTTATTTCATGCCGACTTTACCTTTTTATTTTGAGTAAACTCATTTTGCCGTTTTGCAACTTTTTGTATGAGGTCGCTAATAGCATCATTTTTTATAACGATGTTTTTTAGTTCCTCTTTACATACATAACTTCCATTTATTGTGATATTTACGACCATGCGACCCCTCCCATCATATTGATTGTTGGCAGGTATACAAAATCATATACATCAGTCAGTATTTTGTAGCCATCACAAATTCGGTTGCCTCGGCTTAGTTCCCCATAATTTCAATGGCCTTTTTACCATCTACTTCTCCGAAATCGTTAGAAAGACACTCCCCTTTTTTGTATAGCATGAATTCTACGGGTTCTGTCGTGTGTCCCCCTGTTTTGCAAAGTGCAACATGGTCGCTGGTTATCATTATAGAATCGCCTACACCAAAATGATTTAGTATAGGCGCAATAATCTCTGCGTCAATCTTTTTGATAAATTCTGCTTTTTCGCGCACATCTTTGCGATGAGTGGCTTCGTCTGGCCCGCCAATATGCAGCATTACAAAATCGTGATTTTTTGCAAGCTCAAACACTGATTCTAGCTTTGCTTGCAAGTCAGTGTCAGTATCTCCTGTGGCTGTCGGAAGATTCGGGCAAGCCATACCCATCAAAATGGCGCAACCCTTCGGCGCATGTGTGGCGCTAACCATTGCACCAGTCATTCCATTATGTAGGTGTGAAAACGATGGAAGTGTACAAGCAACCGATTGTGCCCAGTTAAAAACAGTGTATGGTGAATGAGACTCCAGTTGCTTGCGTGAAAAATCCGCAAGACAATCTGCAAGCTCATTGCCACGTGGCAACAGGTCTTCAAACGGTTTGCCTGCATAATTGTGCGGCGGAAATGTCACCATGTCGCGCGCATGTCTGCCACCGTGTGATATAATCTGGAGGCTTTTGTAGCTGCCCACCTGTATAATTGAATGCCCTTGAATTGCTGCAACTTCCGACTTGAGTTGCGATGCAACCTCAACGGGTGGCGCACATGTAGGATTTTCAAGTGTTCCATTTGGCGCAACTTTTACAAAATTGCATCTCAAAACAATATCGTCTTCTTTAACAGGAATACCGAGAGATACAGCTTCGATATACGACCGTCCTGATGGAATATCCTTTGAATCGACACCTAGCAGAGTTAATATACATGTTTGCGTATCAGGTTCAAAGCCATGTGGAGTCGTAACAAATCTACCACGCGCACAGCACTTCTCGATTTCACGCAAGCTTTCTCCCTTTCCCCAGTCGAATGGCGTTTTGCCATCAAGCTCGTTATAGGTGTCGTCCTGCAATCCATCAAGGATTACCATAATACATGCCATCGCAAATCCTCCAATTATATTTTTTACAATCCTTACGTTAACTATTATTATAAAGTAAGGGCATTGTGATAGCAAGTGGAATGTCAATTTTCCAGTGAAGATTAAATAATTCTTCTTGCAATTTGTTTTATTTTGGTTTATACTTTATTACATTAAATCGTACATGGGGTATTCAATGATTCAGCTTATTTTAATTCTGTCGGCAGTTTCTTTCTTTTACTTTACATTTAGCTGTGGCTTTTTTAGCTTCGGCTTTTTCGGGTTTGAGTCAAAAGTGAAAAGCTGCCATGAATCGGAATTTTAGGCTGGGATAGTTTGCCTATATTTTTAGAAGGTTCATGCAAATGAACTTTCTTTTTTTGTTTAATCACATATTTTTAGATAAGGGGCGAAGTCAATGATTATCATTCTAAAACCAGATGCAACCGAAAGCCAAACGGCAATGCTTGAGGAGGAGATGCAAAGTCGCGGGCTGTCTACACGCAACATACAAGGCGAAAGTGTTCGCATTATAGGCCTTGTGGGCGACACCTCCATCATCTTGCCAGAAACATTATTGCGGTGGGAATTTGTCGAGCGTGTTATGAAAGTCCAAGAGCCTTACAAGCTTGCAGGACGCAGATTCCACCCGTTGGATTCAGTTGTAGATGTAGCGGGACATAAAATTGGCGGCGGCAACTTTGTCGTTATGGCAGGGCCTTGCTCGGTTGAAAGTGAAGAACAAATCCTATCAATCGCAAAAGATGTTAAGCTTTCGGGCGCAACATTCTTACGTGGTGGCGCTTTTAAGCCAAGAAGTTCACCGTATTCGTTTCAAGGGCTTGGGCTCGATGGTCTTGAGCTAATGAAAATTGCAAGAGAAAAGACTGGCCTGCCAATCGTCACCGAGATTATGTCTCAAGAATATGTTGACGTTTTTGGCGCAGATGTTGACATAATCCAAATTGGAGCAAGAAACATGCAAAACTTTCCACTATTGCGCGAGGTGGGCAAGCTTGGCAAACCTGTAATGCTAAAGCGCGGCCCGTCCTGCACAATTGACGAGCTACTCATGGCGGCTGATTATGTTATGGTTGAGGGAAAAAGTCCCGTTATACTATGCGAGCGCGGCATACGAACCTTTGAAAC
>JAVBKH010000050.1:0-5808 GCA_031554155.1 Oscillospiraceae bacterium | reverse complement strand
TTTAGAATTAGACCAACGATATGAGAGCAGCGAATAATTTAATTGAGGTTGTTTACAAAAAAAATGTGAAAACTAAAGGCAAAACGACTAAATTCAGTTGTTTGCAGCAAAGAAATGCTGAAGCATTTTAAGCGACTTCTATATAAAAAGCCGACACGTACACGGGGTGTCGGCTTTAAAATTTGGTATAACATTGACTAATATTAAATCATCATACTTCGAATTACTTCCACCGCTTTGTCGTAATCCATTGTTAGAATCAGTTCCGATATTTCGTCGAGCTTGGTTTTCACGTCGCCAGCAACGCTAAGCGAATGAATTATTCTGTTGCAAGTGTCAATTTCGGAGATTGACATGTCCTCCAAAGCTTTTTCGAGCTTTGGCAAAACCTCTATTAGTTTAGCGGCATCTTCTGTGGAAGCTGCGCCATTCGATTTCGGAGCAACATGCGCACTAAGCTCGTTTAAGAAAAGTTTGAGGCTTTCAAGGAATTCGTTGTGATTTGCCTTGATATATTCAAGATTATTGTCAAGCCCAGCAGATTCAAGCTTTGCAGCTTTGGCGGAAAGTTCACTATTTCCGATTGTTGCAAGCGCACTTTTCAAGCCGTGAACAAATGTCGTGTAAAGCGAAATTTGTTCTTTTTCAAGGCAATAAGTAAGGTCAATAAGTTTCTGGCATCCATCTTTGTGAAAAAGAGCAAGAGTTCGCATATAGTTTTTCTTGTTTCCGCCAAGATTTGCGACGCCATTTTCAACACTAAGCCCATCAATGCAAATTGCAGCAGTAACGTCCTCACCGTCTGTCCCGATGTTATCAAATTGATTTACTTCAGTGAAAACAATTTTTTCCGACGGCAGCCATTTAGCCAGCATTTCTCTTAAAACGGTTTTGTCAATGGGTTTAGACATATAATCGTTCATTCCGTTTGCAAGCAAAAACTCACGCGCGCCCTTAACCACATTTGCTGTCAGTGCCACAATCGGGTATTTCTCAGCATTAAAGCCAAGGCCGCGAAGTTGTTCGGTTGTTTCAAGTCCATCTATTTCAGGCATCATATGGTCCATGAAAACAAGGTCGTATTCTTTTTCGAGCATCATGTCAATAGCTTTCTGCCCGTTTGACGCAGTATCGCAACTTATGTCAAACATTTCCAACAAGCCTGAAGCTACTTGAAGATTGACGTCAAAATCGTCTACTACAAGGACATTTGCAGTCGGCGCAGAAATGCACTTGGTCTCGCTCAAGTTTTTGCGAGCGGCAGATTCGTCTCCCACAACAAGCGGAATTATTATGTGGAAGGTTGTGCCTTTGCCGTATTCGGTTTCAAGCGACAGTTCCCCGCCAAAATGCTCGAATATATTCTTGGCAATTGATAGCCCCAAACCTGTGCCTTCTTTATATCTGTTAAATTTCCCGTCAATTTGCTCAAACGGTTTGAACATTTTTTGAATATTTTCTGGCTTCACGCCGATGCCAGAATCGGCAATATCAAAGAAAATACTTACGTCATTGGAGGAAACTTCAAAACTGACAGTGCCTCTGTCAGTAAATTTTATTGCGTTATCCAGAACATTAACCAGACTTAGACGCAACAGGTCACTGTCGCCAAACAAATAATGTGGCAAATTATCCGACTTTATCTGTTCATATTTTAGACCTTTGGCATCTGCCGAAAGCTTGAACATTGAATCCAAGTCACTCAGCAAATCGTAAAAATCAAAATCAATTGGATTTACCTCAAGTTTGCCTGAATCAATTTTAGAGAAGTTGAGGATATCATTGATTATAGCAAGCAGGCCTGTGCTTGCACGTTTTATTTCTTGTACATTATTGCGTTGTTTTTTGTCGAGGTTGCTCAACAAAAGCATCTCTACCATGCCGATTATGACGTTTAAAGGTGTGCGAATTTCGTGGCTGACATTTGTTAAAAATTCGCTTTTAGTTTTTGCGCTATCCTCGGCAAGCTCTTTTGCTTCGCGCAGTTGGTGTTCTGCTTTTTCACGCTCGGCCATCATTGCTTTGTGCTCGCGCAGGTCGCGCGCGATACCTGCAATTCTAAATGTATTCTTGTAGTCAATTTTTACTAGCGTGACTTCCGCTGGTATAAGCTCGCCATTAATGTCTTGGTGAGTCCATTCAAAAACGTCTTTTCCGTATTTGAGAGCTTTTTTAAATGCGCCCTTCAATTTTTTTGTTGATAAAGTTCCGTCCTCTTGATACATAGGAGAAAATTGAAGAAAATTATTAATCAAATACTGTTTATCGTCTATTCCAAAAAGTTTAAGTGCAGCATCGTTAGTGTCTACAATTTTAAGCTCATTGTTCCAAAGTGTGAAGCAAATAGGCGTTGCGTTGAGCATTAATGCATTGCGCTCGTCTGCTCTTCGCATCTCATGTTGCGCAGCAAGTTCATCTCTCATATCGCGAATATATCCCAATATTCTATAAGTATCCTTGTAAGGCACGCGCTTTAATGTAACTTGTGCTGGGATTTCTTCGCCGTTTATTTTTTGATGAAGCCATGAATAAGTTACTTCGCCCTTTTTCATGGCTTCAGCAACGTACTCAACTACAAGCTCGTCGGCAAAACGTCCGTTAGGCTGAATTGGAACAGAATGTGTGTACCATTCTCTACAATATTGTTCCTTGGTTTCAACGCCAAAAAGCTTTAGTGCTGCTGCATTGCAGTCAATCATATTCATTCTGTCGTCCCACACGTCGTTTGCGAGAGGACTTGAGTCAAGCACTAGCCTGTTGCGCTCTTCAGCTTCAATAATAGCGGCATTTGTTTCAATTTCGCCTCGCAAATCGCGCATATACCCGAACAACCTAAATGTGTCGGCGTACTCCATTTTCTTTAGTGTGATTTCGCAAGGAAGCTGCTCTCCATTTTTCTTTTGGTGCAGCCACGAAAAAACGCTCTCGCCATCAGCTATCGCTTTATTTAAGCACTCTTGTACAAGCTTTTTTGATTCGCGACCGTTTGGTTGAAATTTTGGTGAGAATTTTAGAAATTTCAAGCAAAATTCTTCGGAGTCGGCATCAAAAAACATAAGGGCAGCCTTATTACAGGCAATTATATTAAGCTGCGAATCCCAAACGTTGCAAGCGATGGGGCAGGAATCCAAAATCAATCTGGCATATTCTCCGCATTCAAGAGAATATTCTGCACCGCTTAGAGTTTTTGTTGTATCACTCATATACTAACCCCTTAATCATTTTGCGAATAATACCCGAAAAAACTTTTATTTGTGCGCATTTTCACGGAATAAGTATACCATTTATAAGGAATTATTGCAATAGAGTGCGTGAAAAACTCGGCAAAAGCAGGCGTAAAATAAGCCTTTTTTCGCATTGCAATGACGAAAAATATAATTATATGAAAATTTATATATTAATAGAAACGACAGCGGATATAAATCAGCTGTCGTTCTTCTTTATTCTAAAGCTTCGCTCCACGCTTCGGAGCAGTCTTTGTGGGGAAAAAGGTTTGGAAATGTAATCTATTGCACCAAGCGAGAGCCCCACGTTCTCATCGGAAAAATCAGCTCTTGCCGTTAAAAATATTACGGGAATGTTCTTAGTTTTAGGGTTTGCCTTGAGCGTGGCAATAACCTCGTATCCGCTCATTTCGGGCATTTCAATGTCTAGCAATATTAAGTCTGGTGTGACTCTATCAAGAGTCTTGAGCAGCTTTTCCCCCGAGGGTATGGTGAAAACATCGAAAGCTTCTTCCAACAAACTTTTGCCTGTGTTAAGATTAGTAATATTGTCATCCACCAACATAATAACCTTGCGGTCCGGCATTGTAATACCTCACCTATCTAAAAAATATGGGAATAATTACTTTGACTTATGATAACATAATAGTATCAAAAAGTCCAGATGTATAGCAATTTTAATATTAGCAACTTTTGTAGTGTGACTGGTTTTGTTACTACTTGTCGAAAAGCTTGACGTTAGCTTTGAGATAGAATATACTATACACTAGAATGCAAAAAACATTAGCGCAAGTGGTGGGGGAACGAGGGATGTCGTGGGTGAAAAAAAGAAAATCTTTCATGTCTATTGGCGACAAAATTTCTCTTGTTGTCGTTGTAATGATTGTTGTTTTTGCTACTTTTATCGGAATATATAGCAGCAGTGTATATGAAAAAAAATGTTTTGACTTAAAAAAGGAATCAGTTAAAGCTGTTGCCGAGGCTGTTGCGGCTAATATAGACCCCGAAAAGTTCCGAAAAATATGCGAAACTGGCGAGCGCACCCCTTACTACGAGTTTCTACAAAATATGGCCGACAAAGCTCGAAAAGAGACAGGTATGGCATATTTGTACGGCATGACAGCCACGCAGGATTATCAAAAATTCAGGTATATATTCGCTGGCTCTGCGGGAGGGCTGGACGGCGACGACACATTTTGGACAACCGATGATTTTGAAGCCTACCAAACTGCACCAAAATCCTACTTTAACGGGGTTACTACAGTAACAGACATATATTACGGCGGAGAACAATACGGAAATTTAATTTCAGCGTTTGCACCTATCAAGGACGAAGAGGGAAATGTTTTGGGCTTGGTATGTGCCGACATCGCCGCTTCTGACGTTATTGATGAAGTTAGTGGCTTTCGAAGCGAGCTAGCAATTAGCACAGCGGTGGTTGCTGTGATTTTTGGATTATTTACGCGTCTTTACATAATATTCTTTATAACAAAACGGCTTAAAACTATGGCCGATGCTGCTACAAGCATTGCGGACGGGGGCAATGCTCACTACAGACTTTCCGACGAAAGCACATTTCAAGATGAGGTTACATTGCTTGTTACTGCATTCAATAAAATGGTCGACCGATTAAACAGCTTTTCAAGGAAGCTTGAATCAACTGTAGATGAGCGGACAAGAGAACTTATTGACATGACTGTGCGAGCGGAGGAGGCTTCAGAAGCCAAGTCAGCGTTCTTGGCGAATATGTCTCACGAGATTCGCACACCTATGAATGCTGTAATTGGCATGGCTGACCTGTTGCTTGCCAATGACATGCCACTAAAGCAGCGTCACTACGTTAAAGAAATAAAGCAATCTGGAACGAATCTTCTCGGTGTTATTAACGAAATACTTGATTTCTCAAAAATCGAATCTGGCAAGCTTCAAATCAACCCCGTAGATTACGATTTAATGCATCTTATTGATAGTATTGACTCGATTTTTTCGTTCTCCGCAAGTGACAAGGGTCTCATTTACGAATCAACAAAATCGGAAAATCTACCCCACTATTTGTATGGTGACGACGTTCGCTTGCGCCAAATACTAATAAATATCTTGGGTAATGCTGTAAAATTCACGACAATGGGCAAAATCTCACTATTAGTCTGGGCCGAAACCGACAGATTGCACTTTGACATTTCTGATACGGGAATCGGAGTAAAGCAGGAGGATATTGGCAAACTTTTCAGCCCGTTTGAGCAGTTCGATTCCAATAAAAACAGAACAAAAATTGGAACTGGCCTCGGCCTTTCCATTACACGAAATCTTGTAATACAAATGGGTGGAAGAATCACGCTTGAAAGCATATACGGCGAAGGCACAACATTCCATGTTATTGTCCCAATTGTGCCAGGCGATGAGAGCAAGGCATCAAAGAAATCCGATGCAATGTCCCGAATTTTGGCGCCGACTGCAAAAGTGCTTGTTGTAGATGACTTTGAGGTAAATCTACAAGTTGCCGAGGGCTTGCTTGAACTCTATGGTATTTCTTGCGACACTGCATCAAGTGGCGCAAAAGCAATAGAAATGGTTAAGAAAAAAA
>JAVBKH010000116.1:0-16003 GCA_031554155.1 Oscillospiraceae bacterium | reverse complement strand
AGCGGAGTCATAAACATTGCGCTTGAGGGCATCATGATAATGGGCGCATTCACTGGAATTTTGTTTATCAGCACATTCCAACAGCAGTTACACGGCCAACCAATTTTGCTTATTGCTATTCTTATTTCGGCTGCAACAGGCGTGGTGGTTTCGCTAACTCATGCATACGCCGCAATAAACATGAAAGCAAACCAAGTCATCAGTGGTACGGCAATCAACATGTTTGCGCCTGCATTTGCGATTTACGTCGCAAGAATGATTCGCACAGTGCAGCAAATCCCATTTGAAAACCAATTTAGAATCGAAAGTGTTCCACTGCTTGGAAAAATACCTGTAATCGGGCCGCTTTTGTTCCAAAACACCTATATCACAACTTACATTGGCTTTCTAATTCTTATATGCTCGTGGTTTTTGCTTTACAAAACACGCTTCGGCTTGAGACTGCGCTCCTGCGGCGAACACCCCCAAGCGGCTGACTCCGTTGGCATCAACGTTTACAAAATTCGCTACGCAGGCGTTATGATTTCTGGTGCGCTTGCAGGCGTTGGCGGGTTAGTTTTTGTAATTCCAACGTCGACGAACTTCAACGCAACAGTGTCTGGCTACGGTTTTCTTGCTCTTGCTGTTTTGATATTCGGACAATGGAGACCTGGCAGAATCGTTGTTGCGGCATTTTTCTTCGGATTAATGAAAGCGTTTGCAGCGTCATATTCGGGAATATCGTTCATGCAAAATATTCCGATTCCAAGCAATGTCTACAAAATGATTCCGTATATTGCAACATTGGTAGTGCTCGCATTTACCTCAAAGAACTCACAGGCTCCCCGTGCGGAGGGCATTCCCTACGATAAAGGCAGCCGCTAGAAAGGATATATTAATATGGAAGCTATGTATCATGTTGGTTTTGACGACACCCACGGCGCAAAATATGCAATTATGCCAGGCGACCCTGGCCGTGTGGAGAAGATTGCACAGAACCTAGACAATCCGAGGTTTTATAGACAAAACAGAGAATATACAACGTGGCTTGGCGAAATTGGCGGAGAAACCGTCATGGTTATTTCAACAGGCATGGGTGGACCTTCCACAGCAATTTGCGTGGAGGAGCTGTATGTTACAGGTGTGCGCAATTTTTTACGAATCGGCACATGTGGCGGCATGGCTACGAAGGTAGTCGGCGGAGACATTGTTGTTGCAACTGGTGCAATTAGAATGGAAGGCACAACCAAGGAATATGTCCCGATTGAATTTCCCGCAGTTGCGGACCTTGACATAACTAACGCCCTTGTGCAAGCCGCAAAAAATCTTGGCGCGACTTGGCACGCTGGCATTGTGCAGTGCAAGGATTCCTTCTACGGACAGCATAGCCCCGACAGAATGCCCGCATGTTTTGAGCTACAGGACAAATGGCAGGCTTGGATTAAAGCAGGCTGTCTAGCTTCCGAGATGGAAAGCTCCACACTATATATAGTGTCACAGATTTTAGGAGCAAGAGCAGGCTGCGCGCTGAATGTTGTGTGGAATCAAGAGCGCGAGCGACAAGGACTTAGCAATCCACATGCACACAACACAGACCTTGCAATTCGCGTAACGGTTGAAGCTGTTCGCTTATTGATTGAAGCAGACAAGGTATAGAATTTTAGATAAATGGCGGGATTTTTTATCCCGCCGTTTCTTAGCGTAAAAGAGGAGAACTTATGTATTACAGCTTATCAATTGCGGTAGGCGCGATAATTGCGATTATGATTGTGATTAACGGCAACTTGACAGGATTTTATGGCACATATGCTGCCGCAGTAATAATTCATGTTGTGGGCTTGGTATCCATCACCGTGTATATGCTTTTACATGGACAAACGCCAAAAATCGACAAAAAACTGCCGTTTTATGCTTATCTTGGCGGAGCAGTTGGCGTTTGCACCACATTGTTCAACAACATTGCGTTTGGCGTCATCAGTGTGTCCGCCATTGTGGCGCTAATACTTTTGGGGCAAACTATATCGTCCATGGCGGTAGATGGGCTTGGTCTTTTCAATTTGCCAAAAGTTCCGTTCAAAAGAAAGAAGCTGCTTGGAATTTTGTTTATCACCATAGGGATTATTCTTATGGTAATACCGTTTTAAGGGGGCGACGTTGTGGTTTTAGCGATAATACTTTCGTTTTTGGCAGGCGTTGCCATCGTTGTTTCGCGCAGCATCAACGCCGAGCTTGCGACCAATTCAAGCGTAATCAAATCGGCATTTTATAATTTTGTGGTGGGGCTTGTGGTTTCAATAATCGTAGCCCTTGTGGCTGGCTTTTCTTTGCCTCAAGCTTATCCGAACGCGGTAAATTGGTGGATTTATCTTGGCGGAGTAATGGGCGCACTCACCATAGTAGTCTCCAATATCGTTGTTACAAAAATATCTGCGCTTTCTGTAACGCTGCTAATGTTTGTGGGACAAGTTTTTGCGGGAATTATAATTGATATAGTTTTGACAAAATCGTTCTCGCTAAGCAATGTTCTGGGCGGCGTTTTTGTTGCAATTGGGCTTGCGATAAACTTAATTGCTGACAGATGAAAAACTAGTTAAAATAAATATCAAAATACTGAAAATTTTGTCATCATACTGAAAGAAAAGTGATTGACAAATTATTTTCGTAATGCTATACTAAATTCACTGGTAACAAAACAAACCATCAAGCGCAACTAAATATTTTGGTGTGATTTTTAATATTTGCAATGCAAAAAATTACAACAAAAGAAAGGAGAATCAAATGGACGAAATAACGAGTTCTTCCCAATCCGGCACTATGACAGACGAAATGGAAAACATGTACCTAAACTTTCATGTCAGCACAGGGGTGTACGGTGTTGAAATCAGATACGTTTTGCAAATCGTAGGTATGCAGGATATTAATCCCATGCCAGAAATGCCAGCATTTATGAAAGGCTTCATAAATCTTCGCGGAAATGTTATTCCAGTTGTTTCTATGCGCGAACGCTTCGGCAAGTACGAAGAACCTTACACAGAAAGAACATGTATTGTTATTGTATCGGTGGGAGAGCGTGAAATTGGCTTAATAGTTGATGCAATAAAGGAGACAATAACAATTGAGCCAGACAAAATTTCACCCCAACCAACCACAGCTCAAAACGCTAACAACGAGTACATTATAGGAATTGCACAACTTGGCGCGGGCAGTGTTTCCATTTTAATTGATGTTCAAAAACTTTTTGATAGCTATACATTCTAAAACGTAGAAAAATTTAATAAACACTCATACCAGATAAAGGGGCAATTCTATATGAAAAATATGAAAATTGGCATGAAATTAATTCTCGGGTTTGCAATTGTTGCGCTAATTACTGCAATCGTTGGTGTAGTCGGCGCTGCTGGCATTAAATCAACCGACACAGCTTACTCGATTTCCTACGTAGTACAGGCGCAACCTGTGCCACTAATTTCGTATGCTATTAATTACACCCAGCATTTGCGTGTTACAGTTCGCAACATGATTATATTTGCAGGTGACCAAGATAAACTAAAAACTTATGCTGCGGATATGGACTCACAGATTCAAGAACTTGAAAAATATATTGCAGCTTACGACTCAACGATTGTAAATCCCGACGCTAGGAAAATGTACGACGACGCCAAAGCAGCTTATTCTAACACATTTAAACCACTTATTTTACAAGCGAAAGCAGATGCATTGGCAGGCGCGCCACAGGCACAACTTGCTCAAATACTCACACAAACTTCTGCTGCTGTAAACCTAATGCTTGATAATTTTACAAAATGCATGGATATTAAGGTAAAAGCAGGTGCAACGGAAAGCGATGAACTTACTGCACAAACAAATATGCTGTTTGCGATTATGATTGCTGTTTCAATCATAGGCGTAATAATTGCCATGCTACTTGGACTATATATTGCCCAAATTATTAGCAACCCAGTTAAGCGTATGCGTCAGCTTATGCACCAAGTTGGCACAACAGGCGACATGATTGTCGACCCCGCACTAAAAACTGAAATCGACAAAGACGCTTCCTTCAAGGACGAAATTGGTGAAATGGGAAGAGCCTTCAAAGTCCTTATCGAACACATTACAAACGTTGCAGATTCACTTGCAACAATTGCAGACGGCGACTTGACAGCCAATATTAAGATACTTGGCGACAAGGACATTCTTGGTGTATCTCTAGCTAAAACACAGGATAGCCTAAACAAGATGTTCTCCGAAATCAACAGCTCGTCCAATCAAGTTTCCACAGGTTCTGTTCAGATTGCAGATGGCGCGCAGCTTCTTGCTCAAGGCGCTACAGAGCAATCCGCTACCGTTGAAGAGCTTAGTGCTTCAATCAGCGAAATTGCATCGCAAACTAAGCGCAATTCGGGCATTGCAAACGAAGCCCGTGACCTTGGCGAAACAATTAAAACTAGCGCAGAGCAGGGCAGCCGTCAAATGCAACAAATGATGCAGGCTGTTCAAGAAATCAACGATTCAAGCAAATCCATCGGTAAGGTCATCAAGATTATCGACGACATTGCTTTCCAGACAAATATTCTTGCACTTAACGCGGCTGTTGAAGCTGCACGCGCAGGCCAACATGGTAAAGGCTTTGCAGTTGTTGCTGACGAAGTTCGCAGCCTCGCTGCCAAGAGCGCAGAAGCCGCAAAAAATACCAACGAGCTTATCGAAAGTTCAATCCAAAAAGCCGAGCAGGGTGCTTCAATCTCCGCGGAAACTTCCGAGTCACTGCAACAAATCGTGTCTGGCATTCTTCGCAGCAGCGAGCTAGTTGCCGATATTGCTAAGTCCTCTAACGAGCAAACTATAAGCATTTCGCAGATTAGTGATGCTATTGACCAAGTTTCGCAGGTTGTGCAGCAAAACAGCGCAACAGCAGAGGAAAGTGCGGCAGCGTCCGAGGAAATGAGCGGCCAAGCTACATTGCTACAACAGCTCATTGCACAGTTCAAGCTCAAAAACATTTCTGGTGGAGTGGCGAGCATGGGCGGATTCAAATCTCCTGCTCCAAAGTCAATGTCTTCTGGTAGCTCTCGCATGTCGTCAGGTTTCTCAATGGACAGCGGAAGCAAATACTAAAATAAATTTTATATGCGGCACATCGTCAAAGCTTGACGATGTGCCGCTTTCTACGATGTAATCGCATTTATTTATGCTTGACAAGCTGCCAGCACTCTGATATACTATTGACAATTTGAGATGGTGACCGTGAACAAGAGATAGGAGAATGATATAATGATGCATCATGTACTTAATATTTCGGATTTTTCAAAGTCAGACCTCGATTACATTTTAAAAGTAGCCAGTAATATTGCCAAAAATCCCGCCCGTTTCGGTGAGATTGCAAAAGGCAAGATACTGGCTACTTTATTTTTTGAGCCAAGTACGCGAACTAGGCTCTCGTTTGAAAGTGCAATGCTGCGGCTTGGCGGCGGTGTCATCGGTTTTTCGGATATGTCGGCGTCTTCGACTTCCAAAGGCGAAACAATTGAGGACACAAGCCGAACTGTAAGCTGTTACTGCGATTTAATGGCAGTTCGCCACCCAACTCCGCTTCAGCCACACAAAATGGCAAGCGTTGCCACAGTCCCTGTAATAAACGCAGGCGACGGCCCTAACGAACACCCTACCCAAACAATCACCGACCTTGTGACGATTCAGCAGAGATTTGGTCGCTTGGAAAATCTTACAATAGGGCTTTGCGGCGACTTAAAATACGGGCGCACCGTCCATTCGCTTATAAAAATGCTTGCGAGATTCAAGGGCAACAGCTTTGCTTTAATTGCACCACCTGCGCTACAAATGCCAGACGACATCATAGAAATGCTTGATGCGGAGAAAGTCCCGTACAAAATCACCGCAGATATGGAGGTCGCAATCCCAGAGTTGGACATGCTTTACATGACGCGTGTGCAAAAAGAACGCTTTACCGACCCCGAAGAATATCAGCGACTAAAGGGCGTGTATATCTTGGAGCGCGACAAGCTAAAGCTTGCAAAAAAGGATATGATTGTGCTTCACCCGTTGCCGCGTGTGGACGAAATTTCGACAGATGTCGACACCGACGAGCGCGCTTGGTATTTTAAGCAGGCACAATTCGGTGTGTATGCACGAATGGCGCTAATAATTTCGCTGCTTGGACTAAACGATTTGCTCGGTGAGGATAGATTATATGTCCGCACTGGCACAGAGTACAAGAGCAAACCACAGGTCTCATAAAAGGAGGGCAATGATGAAAAAACTAATTGACAGGCTTTACAAGCGTGTTTCAGATGTTGGGCATGTTTGCGTAGGGCTTGACACTGATTTAAGCTATCTTCCCCAAGGCTTGAGCGGCCGCTTCCGCAACAAATGTGACGCGATATTTACATTTAACAAGGAAGTAATCGACGCGACGATTGATGTTGCCGCGGTCTTTAAAGTGCAGATTGCATACTACGAGGCACTTGGACTTGACGGACTCAATTGCTACATGAAAACTTTGGGGTATCTTCGCGACAATAAAGCTATTGTGATTGCGGACGTGAAGCGCGGAGATATTGCAAAGACCGCTGAAATGTATGCAAAAGCGCACTTTTCTGGCGACTTCGAGGCCGACTTCATCACAGTGAACCCATTTATGGGAATGGATACGATTGAGCCGTTTCTTCCGTTTTTGGACAACGAGGACAAGGGAATATTCGTTTTAGTAGCGACCTCTAACCCTGGTGCTGCCGACATTGAGGGCATTATCGCAAACGATGGCGAGACAGTGAGCGAAAAAGTTGGAGAAATGCTTAAAGAAAAGTCGGCACCATTTGTCTCGCAGTGCGGCTACTCCGCGATTGGCGCAGTTGTGGGCTGCACAAACAAGGAGCAAACAAAAAAAATTCGAGAGCGACTTTCCTCTAGCTTTTTCTTGATTCCAGGTTATGGCGCGCAAGGCGGCAAAGCTGATGATATCGCGGATTATCTAGACAAAAAAGGCAACGGCGGCATTGTAAACTCAAGCCGAGGAATATTGCTTGCGCATAAAAATGAAGAATACAAAATGCTCGAATTTCAAGCTGCTATCCGAGCAGAAACGATAAAGATGCGCGACGAAATTCTAGCTGCGACTAAAAGATAGAGGAGAAAATCATGGAAAACAAAATTGTGCTAGATACTCTGCGCGAATGTGAAAGCTTGCTGGACGGACATTTCCTTTTATCAAGCGGTAAACACTCAAACCGATACTGCCAATGCGCAAAGCTTTTGCAATACCCCGACAAAGCCGCAAAAGTCCTTGAAATTGTCGCAAAGAAAGTGGAAAAGCTTGGCGCAACCGTAGTCGTAGGGCCTGCAATGGGCGGCATCGTGGTTGCTTACGAGCTTGCACGTCAGCTAAATATTCGTGGCGTATTCACCGAGCGAGTCGACTTGGACATGCAGTTCCGACGTGGGTTTTCAGTGAACAAAGGCGAAAAAGTGCTTATTGCGGAAGATGTGGTGACAACAGGCAAATCCACACTTGAAACTGTCAAAGCTATAGAGGCATTGGGCGGAGAGGTGGTCGGGCTTTGCTGCATCGTTGACCGTCGCGCGCCAAATATTTCCTTGCCCTTCCCAATTTTTAGCGCAACAAGCCTTGACGTTGAAACCTTTGAGGCCGATAGTTGCCTTCTCTGCGACAAGGGTATCCCAACGGAGAAACCTGGAAGCAGAAAAATAAACAGCTAAATTGCTTCTGTATATAGTAATCAATCCCAAAATAAAGCGACAATGCCTAACTGCATTGTCGCTTTATTTTGGGGTCGCACTATATTTGGCGCTAAGATATTTTGCCGATTTTCGCATATTTTGGTTATCCTCCTACATTTTGTTGAATAGTGATTGGAAATCGTTTTCTTGCTCTGTCGTTACAAAAGCTGCGCTTGAAATTAGTCGGTCAGTTTGCGGGGTATCTGGGTTGCTCGGGTGAGGCTTATAGCTGTCCGACCGCTTTTGCCGCCGTCCGCTTCCGTAGCCTGGCCGAGAGCGCGAATATTGGCTGATTGGCGCACCCCTCGCAGTGCTCTCAATCCGCTTTATAACTTCCATTTCATAGCTCACCTCCTAAGTTGTTTCTATAATGTATTTCGGCGAAACTCCTAAAAACTTTAGCAAATATTAAAAATATTTTACTTTGATGACTTCAATAACTTCAACGAAATTTTCGGAAAATTTGAATAATCTATTTACATTTGCGAACAATTGTGTTAGAATAGTTCGAAGAGGGGTGAAGATTTTGAACGTTGCAGAAAAGCTAAACATCTTGGCAGAGGGCGCAAAGTACGACGTGGCGTGTACTTCAAGCGGGATTGACCGCGCAGGCAAAGAGGGCAGCTTGGGCAACGCCACTGCCGCAGGAATTTGCCATTCGTTTGCAGGCGACGGTCGCTGCATATCGTTGCTCAAGGTTTTGATGAGCAATAGTTGCGTTTACGATTGCGGCTACTGCATTAACCGACGCTCCAACGACATTCCGCGCGCCACCTTTTCGGCGACCGAGCTCGCGGAAATGGTAATTGGATTTTACCGCCGCAACTATATTGAGGGGCTTTTTTTGAGCAGCGGCGTTATACGCAACCCCGACTATACTATGGAGCAAATGTGCGAGTGCTTGCGACTTTTGCGCAAAGAATATAGATTTAATGGGTACATTCACGCAAAAGCGATACCAGGCGCGTCAAAAGAACTTGTGCAGCGAATTGGCATTTTAGCTGACAGAGTGAGCATCAATCTCGAATTGCCAAGCGAGCAGAGTCTTTCGATTTTGGCGCCAGACAAACCCAAGGCGAATATTTTGCGTCCAATGGGCCAAATTCGCGACGGAATTATTGAAAACACCCACGACCTTGCCGTTTATCGGGCTGCGCCAGTTTTTGCGCCTGCGGGACAAAGCACGCAGGTCATTATAGGCGCAACACCCGAAAGCGACTACCAAATTATTAATTTGGCGCAAAGTTTGTACAAAAAATACTCACTAAAACGGGTGTTTTACTCGGCGTACATTCCGCTTGGAGGCCACGCGCTCTTGCCGCAGAACCAGCCTATTCCGCTACTGCGTGAACACAGGCTTTATCAAGCCGATTTTCTTCTGCGCTCTTATGGCTTTACTGCACAAGAAATTTTGAGTGAGCAAGCGCCGTCACTTGACCCATTGCTAGACCCTAAATGTAATTGGGCACTTCGGAATCTTGGCATGTTCCCCGTCGAGATAAACTGCGCAGATTTGGAGCTTTTGCTACGTGTGCCAGGGGTTGGGCCAAATGGCGCGCGCAAAATCGTCACAGCTAGGCGAATGGGCAAACTCACCTTCGAAGATTTGAAAAAGCTCAATATTGTGTTGAAGCGTGCGGCGTATTTCATTACCTGTGGCGGCAAATACATGCCTGGGGTAAGATTTGAGCATGACTTCATCTATAGAAACTTGACTGCCGATACATGCCGACAAACTAAAGGTTTGCCGTTTGCGCCAATTGCCGAACAAATTTCGCTTTTTGCGCCGCCAAAACTTAGCCTCGCAATGTAACAAGGGGGAATTTCATGTCAACTGCATACAGCTACGACGGAAGCTTTGACGGCTTTTTGACCGCGGTATTTGTTGCGTATTCTAACCGTGAAATACCAGAGGAAATTGTTGAGTACGGCAATTTGCAAGAGGTTTTTGGCAGAATTGTGCGCGAGATTGAAACGAGCGAAATTCACGCTCGAAGAGTTGAGGCGGGAATTATAAAATCAATTGGCAGTCCCTGTTTCGAAAAAATTTGGCAAACGTTTTTATCTGGCGAGGCTGATAAAGCCACGCTTCTATATAGATATGTAAAGCGTGGCTTCGAAATTGGACGTCGCATTTACAACGACATCGCGCATTGCGATGTTTTGCCAATCGAAAAAATGCACCTTGCAATCACGCACGAAGCGCATTTGCTGACAGGTTTCACACGCTTCTCCGAGATGGAGGGCGGGGTGTACTACGCAAAAATTTCTCCTAAAAATTCTGTAGTGCCGCTAATAATGCCGCATTTTGCAGACAGATTTTCCGTTCAGCCTTTCTTGATTTTTGATTCCGTTCACTATTTGGCAGGTGTATACGACATGAAAAGCTGGTATTTGGTGGAGACAGACTCGCTTAACGTGCCCCAACCAGACGAAAACGAGCTAAACTATCGAAGAATGTGGCAAGGCTTTTATAAGGCAATAACAATTCAAGAGCGTATGAACCCTGTTTGTCGCCGCAGCAACATGCCGCTGCGATATTGGGCCAACATGACCGAGCATAGCTATGTTCCTGCTGCGCGCACTTCGGTGTCGGATTCTGCGAAATTAGTACCGCATATTCACAGCTTACAATAAAATCTTGCTTTTTCCTCTCAAGTCTGGAATAATAGAAGTGTGCAAGTCAAGGGAGGAAATCATATGAGCGTCTTTAACAACAAAAACACACTTGAGCAACTTTTTGGGAAGATTTGGATTACGCGCCCGATGGATTTTGCAAACGGCGAGAAGTACCAAAACATCAACATATGCTTTCAATCGACTGATGAAGAATTTATTGCGATAGATTACATGCGGCTTGAGCCAGATGGCGTTTATTACAAAAAGAATAAGCGTATTGGCAAATTTGATGACCAATCTTTTAAGAAATATTTTGAAAACGAATACGGCGGGCTAATGATTCAGCAAAATTCCACGTCGGAATACCAAGAGGACGGCGCAGTTTTTGACATAGTTGCCAAGCTTTTTGGTGAAGGCAAAAGCCTTAAATCAATCGCAAAAGAGACTTCAATCTCCGAACAAAAAGTCCGAAAAATTCTAATTACAAAGGGCTTTTACTCTTCGGAGCTTTCAAACAAAATTATTTCACTTTTTGAGTCAGGCATGACAATAACTGATGTTCAAAAGGAGTTGAAGCTGACACGCGGCGCTGTGACAAGCTACTTGCCTTACGGTTTTGAGATAAAATAGACTATAAAAAAAATGTACCAATTTTATTTATACAAAATTGGTACAATTTTTATCTAAACATAAATGAAAATACAAATTGCTATAATTTATTTAAATTATATAAAAAAATATTGAAGATTTGTTAATTAATAATAACTTATCCAAATATTTTACGCAAAAAACTTTTGCGTCGCTCTGCTGACATTATTGACTTCCTAGTCATCATATGGTATATTATATGTAGTTTATAGTTTTTTCGTGACTGAACGTCAACCACTCATTAGAAAGGGGGAAAAATTGTGGTAGAAACACAAACTCATATTGACAGCAATGACAACATGACTCAGGAAATGGAAAACATGTTCCTTAATTTCTTCGTAGGGAACGAAGTGTATGGTGTAGAAATCAGATATGTTTTGCAAATTGTGGGTATGCAAGACATAAATCCAATGCCAGAAATGCCACCGTACATGAAAGGCTTTATAAATCTCCGCGGCAGCGTAATTCCGATTGTCTCGATGCGCGAACGCTTTGGCCAGATGGATGAGCCTTATACAGATAGACACTGCATAGTCATTGTTGGAGTTGGCAATCGTGAAATTGGCCTGATTGTCGACGCGATTAAGGAGACGATTACGATTGAGCCTGACCGTATCTCGCCACAGCCAAGCACAAGCGAAGTTGGCGATAATTCTTTCGTAATTGGAATTGCGCAACTAGGTGCAGGACAGGTTTCAATACTCATTTCTGCGCAAAAACTTTTCTCAGCTTACGAATACTAATTTATAGGGGAGTACGCACTTAATGAAAAACATGAAAATATCGGCAAAGCTAATTATCGGGTTTATTATCGTCATTCTACTCGCATGTATTGTCGGAGGTGTAGGCATCGTTGGTATGTCGCAGATTAACACCGCAGACGACACAATGTATCACTACAACTTGCTTCCAATAGAATATATCGGCGAAATTGACGCCAACTATCAGACACAACGCTCCACAATGCGTGACATTGTTATGTACCCGACAGAACACCCAGGCTACCAAACCGCAATTGACAAATTGAAGGGTCTCGAAACGAGAATGCAAGAATTATTCGTATTGTACGAGCCAACAGCAACTGACCCAGAAGACCAGAAACAATTCGGCGTAATTAAAGAAACCTATAATACTCAATTTACAAACATGAAGACAAAAGTTCTGGAGCTTGGAGCCGTTAACGATTTCAACGGTGCAGTTGAAGTGTTTACCACAGTAGGTGGACCAGTTTCCAAGACGATGAACGATTCAATTACACTTTGCAAGAGCATTAACGGCGATGCAGGTAAAGATGCTGTTGACGGCAACACAAAGCTCTTTACGACAATGACATACGTCGAGTTAGGTGTACTTGCTATCGCAATTGCAGTTTCACTAATATTGGCGTTCTATATTTCCAGCCTAATCTCAAGACCAGTCGGCCATATGAAAGAGCTTATGGACCAGGTTGGCAACACCGGCGATTTGCATGTTGACCCTGCGCTACAAGCTGCACTTGTCAAGGATGGCGAGAACAAAGACGAGGTTGGCCAAAGCATCGTTGCATTTAACAAGCTTATCGCGCATATTACCAGAATGGCAGATGCGCTTGAAGTTGTTGCAAGCAAAGATTTGAGCGGCAAAGTTACTGCAATATCTGATAAAGACGTTTTGGGCAACGCTATCATTTCTATGCAAGATAGCCTTAACGAAATGTTTGGCGAAATTGCAAGTTCCACAAACCAAGTTTCTTCAGGTTCTGTTCAAATTGCCGATGGCGCACAACTTCTAGCACAAGGCGCAACCGAGCAATCTGCAACTGTTGAAGAATTGAGCGCATCAATCTCCGAAATTGCAGGCCAAACAAAGAAAAACGCAGGACTTGCAAATGAAGCCCGCGACCTTGGTGAAACGATTAAGGGCAATGCCGAGCGTGGAAACCAACAAATGGAGCAAATGATTCAAGCTGTTCGCGAAATCAGCGAAGCCAGCCAATCAATTGGCAAGGTTATCAAGATTATCGACGACATCGCTTTCCAAACTAACATTCTAGCTCTTAACGCTGCTGTTGAAGCTGCACGTGCAGGCCAACATGGTAAAGGCTTTGCAGTTGTCGCCGACGAAGTTCGCAGCCTAGCCGCAAAGAGCGCTGAAGCCGCAAAAAATACAAGCGAGCTTATTGCAAGTTCTATCCAAAAATCCGAGCTTGGCGCCGCTATTTCCCAGGAAACTGCGGAATCTCTCAAGCAAATTGTTGAAGGTATTCTCCAGAGCAGCGTGCTTGTTTCCGATATTGCCAAGTCCTCCGATGAGCAGGCAACTGCTATTTCGCAGGTGAGCGATGGTATCGACCAAGTTTCGCAAGTTGTTCAACAAAACAGCGCAACTGCCGAGGAAAGTGCTGCTGCATCAGAAGAAATGAGCGGCCAAGCAACCTTGCTGCAACAGCTAATTGCTCAATTTAGATTAAGAGACCAAGGTTCTGGCAACAGAATGCAGTCAATGTCTGCCCCTTCAAAGACGACATCTTCAATGTCATCATATAACACTGGCATGTCAATGGGCGGAAGCAAATATTAATTTTAGCAAATCTTGAACGGGAGCCCGAGAGCAACTCGGGCTTTTGTTCAGCTATTAAGCCGGCGTTAGTTGACGACGTATATATAATATGTTATAAATAATTTAGGGATTTAAAACAAAATTCTTTATAACAAATTCATTAGTAAAGGAGCCAAACGTGGGAAGAAGAGTTAAAATCGAAAATCGTGATGCTATCCTGCGGTCGGCATATAAGCTATTTTTGCATCGCGGTTACGATAACGTGACTATTTTAGAGATTGCGGCGGGCGCTACAATTAACCCGCGAATTATCTACAGACATTTTGAGAAAAAAGAAGAAATTCTCGGAGCGGTAGTCGAGAGCATAAAGAAAAAAATGGTTGAATATCTTAATTTGCCGCCAGAAATGCAGCCAATATCGCGCTACTGTGTTTGTAGCATGATGAGATACCAGTATTCTGTGAGAAATGCAGAGTTCTTTAGGCTTGTATCGAGCCTTACAAAAATGCCAGAAGCCTCAATGAAAGAGGCAATTAACACCTTTGCTCTAATGTATCCAACCGAAAAAGATTGGCGATACGACAAGGAAACTCGCATAAAGTGGTTTTACATTTTAGGTGGAACACTAATGCTGCAATATGAATTCGTTACAAATTTTTCAGGATATAGCCTTTCGACTGAAAATAGTGATTTTATGCATAATTTTGAAAAGAAAAGCATCTCCCCACAGGCAATGCGCGACTTTGGAGATTATATGCGATATGCCATAATTCAGAATATGTTTGCCCTTGAGCCAGAAAATTCCGAAACCTTTGAAGATGAACTTGAAAAAGCAAGTGAGTATTTAAAGAATGTCGATATTGATAAATTTAAGGAATATTACGAAAACGAGTTAAACTACGGCTAGAAAGGTAGAGTTCGGTGAAAATATATGAGCAGAAAAACTAAGTTTACAATCCTAATTGTAGATGACTCGGATTTAGAGAGGGAAAACCTCAAAAATATACTTGACCCAATTTACAATGTTATCATTGCAAGAACGGGAAGAGCTGGCTTAAAAAAAGCAAACGACGATAAACCTGACATGATTTTACTAGACATTGTAATGCCGCAGCTTAGCGGTTTTGATGTTTTGTCCGAACTGAAGTCCTCAGATGTTACTCGCCATATTCCAGTGCTTTGCATCACTGGACTTAATAATGACGAAGACGAAGAAAAAGGGCTTTTTCTTGGGGCGGTAGACTATATCACAAAACCCTACAATCAAGCGATAGTTAAAGCAAGAATAAAGACACATGTTCAAATATCACAGCAAATTCGCACAATTGAACGGCTTGGAATGATAGATGCACTTACAGATGTTCCAAATCGACGTCACTTCAATTACACCATGCATGTCGAATGGGTTCGCTCAATTCGCAGAGGGTTCACGTTTTCGATGCTTTACATAGACATTGATAAATTCAAACAATTTAACGATACATGCGGCCACCCGCTAGGCGACGAGCTTTTGCAAGATATTGCAAAGGCAATCAAGGCTACACTAAAGCGTTCTGCATACTTGCCAGCGCGGCTTGGCGGAGACGAGTTTGCGGTTTTGCTTCCTAACACAGAGATTGATGTGGCTATCGAAATTGCTGAAGACATTTGCACATCTGTTTCGGAACTTACCATTTACAACGAAAAGGGTAAACCTGTGGGTGCAACCGTGAGCATAGGAGTTGCCGCGGTAAAGCCAGAGGCTGACGATGATATGATAACGCTGACAAGTCAAGCTGACAAAGCTCTTCGCAAGTCCAAAAGTGAAGGCGGAAACAGAGTTTCTTATTAAAAGAGCAGAAGTTATAAATTGAGTAGGAGTGGGAAGATGGCACAAAAAAAGATTGTCAGCGTTGGGGATTCGGATAAGTCCGCGACAAAAGTTGCAACGAAAACCGCAACAAAAACACCAAGCAAGCCACAAGATTTTGTAATTGATGAAGCAAGCAAAAAGAAGGCACTGAATTTTAGAATTTTTGCGATACTCGCGTGGGTTGTGGCAATTGGGCTAGAAGTGGTTGCAATAATGTTCTTGCGCAAAACCCCAATAAACATGACCATGCTTATTGTGTTTATGGTCTTGGACTTGATTTTCGCAATTTGCGGCAATATGCTTTGGAAGAAATCAAATCGACTTGACCCTGCTTCTGAAAAGGATAAAACAAGATTCTTTATACAAAACCAACTTGGCGCGTTCATCGGAGTAATCGCATTTTTGCCCCTTGTTATACTGATTTTTATGAATAAGGACATCAGTAAAACCCAAAAAGGCATTCTTGGCGCAGTGGCCGTTGTGGCAATGGCCGCAGCAGGATTCACTGGGGTAGACACCGCGCCGCCATCAATCGAGCAATATGCCGAGCAAACCTCCGCGGTTGAGCAGCTAATGGGCGAAAACAAGGTTTACTGGACAGAATCTGGCACA
>JAVBKH010000198.1:0-19204 GCA_031554155.1 Oscillospiraceae bacterium | reverse complement strand
CCGCTGAAAAGAGCTGAAAGAAATGGCACAACAAAAAGCAATGACCTTACTTGAATTTCAAGAACAATTTAACAGTGAAGATACCTGCCGAGAACACCTGTATAAAATGAGGTGGTCAGAGGGTTTTGTGTGCCCGAAATGTGGCGCAGTAGATGAGCCATTCAATATAAAATCAAGAAATCTGTATCAGTGTAAGCACTGCAACCACCAGACTTCCGTAACGGCGGGAACTGTGATGGACAAGACGCGTATCAAGCTGCTTACGTGGTTTTGGGCAATGTTCTTGATGAGCAATGATAAGCGAGGTTGTTCGGCAATGCAGCTATCAGTAGAACTTGGACTATGCTATTCGACAGCGTGGTTTCTTTGCCACAGAATACGTAGTGCGATGGGAGAACGCGATGCACAGTACCTTTTGAGCGGTTACATTGAAGTAGATGATGCTTTTTTCGGCGCCCCCACCAGTAACGGAAAACGTCTTCGTGGTACGGACAAATCGGTTGTACTGGTGGGATTGTCGCTGAATGAAAAAGGACAACCACAATATGCAAAGATGCAAGTTGTACAAAACGTCCAGAGTGAAACTGTTTCTGCATTCACAATTAACAACGCCGAACAAGGTGCAAGAATAGCCAGTGATGGCTATTCTTCCTACAAAGTCTTAGCCGAGAAAGGCTATGTACATGAAGGTAAAATCTGCGACATTGTAAGTGACCCAGAACATTTGCGATGGTTGCATACCATCATTTCAAACGCCAAAGCTTTTATTATTGGTACATATCACGGACTAAGTGAACTGCATCTTCAGCGCTATCTTGATGAGTTTTGTTATCGTTTCAATCGCAGAAAATTCACATTACAGCACTTTGACAGAACGCTTTTTGCTTGTTCTCTTGCTCCCAGATTGTCATATTATGAACTAACACGATAGTCGTGTTACTTAATCGATTTTTTAAATTCCCCGTATCCTTTTGCTTCCATATCATCATATGGAATAAAGCGAATAGCCGCGCTGTTTATGCAGTATCTTAAACCACCTTTGTCAACAGGGCCATCATTAAAGATATGTCCCAAGTGCGAGTCACCAACTCGGCTGCGAACTTCAGTTCTAGTCATGCCAAAGCTTGAATCTGTCTTTTCAGTGATAACCTCGTCGTCAATGGGCTTGGTGAAACTTGGCCAGCCGCAGCCAGAATCAAATTTGTCCGTCGATGTGAACATCGGCTCACCTGTCGCAGCGTCAACATACAGCCCACGCTCGTGATTATCCCAATATTTGCCTGAAAATGGCGGTTCAGTCGCTGCCTTTTGGGTTACGTTATATTCCTCTGGGGTGAGATTTTTGCGCAATTCTTCGTCGGAGGGCTTGGAATATTTTGCGGGGTCAACGTTTACTTCGTCATTGGCCATATCCTTTAGGCTGTCAAAGCTAATGTGGCAATAGCCGTTGGGATTTTTTTTAAGATAATCCTGATGATATTCTTCGGCTAAATAATAATTGCTCAACGGCAAAACCTCGGTAACAATAGGCTTATCATATTTTAGCTGTTCTTTTTTTACCACAGTGTCAATTACGTCTTTGTCAGCCGCGTTAACGTAAAAAACTCCTGTTCTGTACTGGCTGCCCACATCGTTACCCTGCTTGTTTTTGCTTGTAGGGTGAACTATTTTAAAATATTGTTCCGTCAGCTTTTCCAAGCTAATAATCTTAGGGTCGTACTGCACATGAACAGTTTCGGCGTGGCCTGTGTTTCCTCTGCAAACCTCCTCGTAAGTCGGTTTTTCAGTGCTGCCGTTTGCATAGCCGACTGTTGCGTCATACACTCCTGGCACTCTGGCAAGATACGCTTCAACACCCCAAAAACAGCCCCCTGCATAGTAAATATCTTTCAGATTATTTTTATCAAATTTAAGCGACAAATTTGGGTTGTCAGGCAAATTGATGTTCACAGGCTTTGTCTCTATTGAATTGTTTTTTTCAGTTTTCATTTCTATGCCTCCTACTTTAAGCGGCTTTGTCATTAGCGTTGCAATACCCACTACACATGCTGCCACTACTAGTATTGTTATTATAACATTTTTTTTCATTGCAATATACCTCTTACAAATAGAATGACAAATCTAAAAACATGATTTTTCAAACATGCTTTATTTCTGTTAATATGTGAATTGTGCGCTTCACGTAATCTTATCTGTTCTGCTAATAAGCGACATATGCATAAAATTTTTTGTTATAGTTTTTTTATAAGAAGGGTGAGGTGCGCCCCAAACCCTATAAGCAGCCTCTTTTCGAGGTGGATTCTGGATATATATTCCAAGTTTTCAACGGTTGGGCAATTTGCTCTGCCGTTTTCTTCTTTTTTATTAGTTTTTCAACAGACCCAAGAAATGAAAAGCACTTTAAAAATATAGTATTTAACTTTAAACGCGCCTTAAAAAGTGCTATAGTAAATAACGAGTTGTGATATAAAATGTTGTCGTCTCAAAATAAATATTGCAATGAAGTACACGGCAAAAGAAAAGCAGGTTTTTCTCTGTGTTTTTAAGTTAGATAAATATATAATAATGTTAATGTTTTATGAAAGAATGATGATACGAACATGGCAATAAGAAGAACCATTCAAAACGTAGCGATATTTTTACTAGTGCTTGTAGGCATTCGAAATATGCTTGCGTCGCTGCCGATACACTTGGCTTTTTGGAATCAACTCAACACCTACTACAACCACATCAACCCAAGTGCGGCAGCAGTTCACAGAGTGCTATCCTTTTTGACAGGATTTTTGGTTGTGGTGCTTGCCTTGCGGCTTTATAAGCGTGTGCGGCTTGCGTTGCTGTTGGAGTTGATTGTGCTGTCAATATCCATTGTCTCGCACTTTATCCTGCATCGTGGCAATTTATCGCCCATCACATTCATTGAACTTTTGATTTTAGTGATACTAGCGGCTTCTTATCGCGATTTTCGCAGACGTTCAGACCATATCAGCGTGAAGTGGGCGCTGATTTTGGCTGCATTATCAATTGTTTTGGTGGTTACAAACACAACTATAGGAATGTTCATGTTAAAAGAGCATTACCACAGCCTGCATGATTTAGGCGACGCATTTTTGCGCTCGGTGCAGTTTTTATTTATGATGGATTCACAGGCGACAGGCTTTGTGACAAAAACAGGCCGCATTTATGCTGACTCCATGATTGTGCTTAACTGGATTTGTATAATCGGCTCAACTTTGCTAATTTTGAAGCCCTTGGTTTTAAACTCTATTACAAGCAGCCACGAGCGCGAACGTGCGCGCGGTCTTGCGCTGAAATACGGGCAAAACCCAATTTCGTATCTTGCCGTGGAAAACGACAAACGCTATTTCTTTGGCGCAAATGTTGAAGGCGTTGCAGCATACACGATTGTTGGCGATGTGTTTGTTTGCTGCGGCGATATTATCTGCGCTGACGAAAACGCAAAGCTTTTTTTGCAAGAGCTTGCTACTTTTTGCAAGGACAACAACTGGGATATTCTTTTGCTCAACATTACAGAACACTATTTGCCGTTATATCAAGAATCAGGAATGGGTTGCGTTAAATATGGCGAAGACGCATGTTTTTTCCTTGCCGAATACAACTTAAAGGGCGGAGCAGTCGCAAAAGTTCGCGCGGCGATAAACCACGCCAACAAAGCAGGAATAACTGTAAGCGAATACAAGCCGCTGCAACACCGAGACACTGCCGTAGAAGATGAAATCAATGCGGTTTCGCAGCAATGGCTTAGTGATAAGCGTGGCGACGAGCTTTCGTTCATGCTAGGCGGCACAGGCCTTGAAAATCCAATGGAGCGTCGCTATTTTTTGTCGCGAGATGCTGACGGCAAATTGCTTGGATTTGTTGTGTTTTTGCCCTATGCCGCGCAAAAAGGATACCTAGCCGATGTGACCCGCCGTCTGCCTAATGCACCTCAAGGTGTTCTCGAAAAAACAGTCTACGACGCTTTCATGATTATGCGAGACGAGGGTGTTCAGTGGGGCTGCATGGGGCTTTCGCCTTTATACAACATGCCCGATGGGGACAAGAAAAAATTTACAGAAAAACTTTTTTCTTTTGTCTACGACCATTTAAATGATATCTACGGGTTTAAGGCTTTGCACCATGCAAAAGAAAAATATGCACCCACCCATTGGCAGCCCCGATATCTGGCCTATTACCCCAACAGCTTTTCCCCACGTTTAGCCTACGCAATGGTCAAGGCGCAAAATCCTGGTGGCATTTCCAAGCTTTTGCTTGTCGAGCTAAAGGCAATTATTGCGAAAAAGCAGGCAGGTCAACAAGGAGAAAGCATATGACAGAAGGCTTTCTTCCAATTGACGACACAACTTTGTTTTATCGTCGCTGCGGCAAAGGTGCGCCGCTGTTGCTGCTACACGGCAACGGGGAGGACACAAGCTGCTTTGACGCTATGATTCCGACGCTTTGTGAGCATTTCGATTTGATTTTGCTTGATACACGCGGGCATGGCAAAAGCGGGTGGGGCACAAAGCCGCTAAATTTTTCAAGAATCGCCGAAGATATTCGCGATTTTCTTGCTGCGCTCTCTATTCCGCAAGCGCATATCCTCGGCTTTAGCGATGGCGGCAACGCAGCCTTATATCTTGGATTAACTGCTCCAACCGTAATCAAATCTTTAACTCTCGTCGGTGCCAATTTAAGCCCTTCGGGAATGCGGCTTAGCACCAGATTGCTGACAGAGCTTGTCAACCTACTTTATACAGCCGCTGCAATGTTTCGCGCATCGGCTGCACAAAGGCGGGACATTTGGCGACTGATGATACACAGCCCCCATTTATCGGCGGTGCAGTTGAAGCAAATTGCAGTCCCCACACTTGTAGTCGCAGGAGAAAACGACTGCATAAAGCGAAGTGAAACGCAAACCATTGCCGACGCCATACCAAATGCGAAAATGGAAATAGTTCCCAAAGCTAACCACTTTCTTCCACAACAATATCCCGAGCAACTATGTGCGCTATTGCTAAAGTTCTTATCGGCATATCAAGATTAGCTTTAGATTTTGGGGTATATTTTCGAAATTATAATGCAGCCATAAAATCTACGTGTGAGATTGGATTTATAAAGTTGGAATAAGATATAATTTTCATAAAAGTGAGGAAGAAGCGGCTAAACCACAAGGGTTTGCTGCTTCTTCCTTTGTCTATACTAGTGTGGTAAAAATTTATTAAGCTCTTTGTGCAGCGCGTCGATGTTGATTGGCTTTTCCACGTAGCAGTTCATGCCACATTCCATGCATTTTTCTATTTCCTCTTGAAGCGAGTTGCCTGTAACGGCAATAATGGGAATGTTCTTGTAGCTTTTGTCGCTTGCTCGAATTATAGCCGCAGTGTCGAACCCGCCCAGTATCGGCATATTGATATCCATTAAAATCAAATCATAAGCTTCGTGCTCCAAAAGGTTTAGCACTTCTTGGCCGTTGCTCACAACCTTAGCAGATGTTCCGAATAATTCCAAGATGCCTTGTGTGACTTCTTGATTAATCAAATTATCTTCTGCCAATATAATTTTAGATTTTGCGAATTGGTTGTATTTTTTATTTCGGCCTTCTGTCTTGTTGAAAGTGAGCATTTTGACGCTTTCAACGCCCTCTAATATCGGCTCGCTAGTCTTTTGAGCCAAAGTTAGAGTGAAAATTGTGCCCACGCCAAGCTCGCTGGTTATGGCCACTTTGCCGTTCATCAAGTCGGCAAGTTGTTTTGCAATTGCAGTGCCAAGGCCTGTGCCGCTGTAGCGTTTATGGGATTCAAGATTAAACTGTTCAAACGGTTGAAAAAGTTTTTCAACTTCATCAGTCGTCATGCCAATACCAGTGTCTTTGATAGTGAAGCAAATGTCAAAGTCTGTGGGGGTGCGAATTTCTGCGATGGATACATCTATTGACACTTCGCCGCTTTTTGTGAATTTTATGGAGTTGTCAATAATATTTTGCAAGATTTGATGCAACCGATTTTTGTCACCAAAAATATTTTTTGGGATTTTATCTTGCAGCGTTGCAAAAATCTCAAGTTCTTCCGCGCCAGATAGCTGCGACACAGTAAACAAAATATCCGTCAAAAATCCTTCTAGCTCAAACTCCGATTCCTGTAGCTGTAGTTTTTCCGCCTCAAGCTTGGAAAAATCAAGAATATTGTTGATAATTGCAAGAAGTGCCTTGGCTGAACCGTTTATTTTTTCAATTGCGTCAATTCCTTGTGATTCCTTATTATTTAACAGGAACAGCTCTGAAAGTCCGATTATAGCATTCATTGGCGTGCGTATTTCGTGGCTCATGTTGACAAGGAATCTGCTCTTTAGCTTACTGGCGTCACGTTCCTTTTCGGCCATGCTTTCCAAAATTCGGTCGCGCTTCTTGTCGTCACTAATATCAATTAAAACACCAATGTAGCAAACCTCTCCGCGATAGTCACAAGGCATAACGCTCACATGAACATCAAATGGAGTTTGGTCAAGCCGCATATACTGCCATTCCCATTTTCTGCTGCCGTCTGGTTCCTGCGGCTTGGCGTATACTTTCTTGCGCTTTTCGCTAGAACTTTGTCCATCAGGCTGGTTTGGCGGGTAGAAGTCGGACATTTTATGCTTTTGTGCTTCTTCTAGGGTCTCAACTCCAAAAAGGTTTAAAAAGCTGCGATTGCAATATCTGATTTGCAAGGTATGGAAATTGCTTATAGCAATCGGTAGTGGGAGCGTATCCATTATTTTTTCAAGCTCTAATTGCAGTTGGTTGAGCAGGTCGTTTTGTTTTTCGTATTATTAGGCCTCAGTGCACCAAATAATTACAGCATTTTTACCTTGATATTCAACAGTCGTCGTGTTCAAGAAATAACGACGTTCCTCGCCTTGGCGTGTTGAAAATGGCACAGTAACAGATTTACCCAAATGCCCGTCAACATTTGAGAGAAAACTTTGAATCTCAGCGTTAAATTGTAGGTCGCGGCCTTTGGAAAACCCCAAATGATTACTCATGTATTGGTTGCACTCTACAACTGTGTTATCTAGCACCAAGGCATAACCTATTGGTGAGGTGTCTATCACTGTCTCAATGTATTCCTTAAGTTCTCGAACGGTCATGTCTTTTTCTAAAAGCTGTTCAGCCGTGTAGAGGCTTGCTTGAGATTTTGCAAGAATCTTGTTTCGGTTGTTTGTCAAAATCGAGAGCACCGAAAAAATAAAGGTAGTCACCACAAACAGCCCAAGAAATAGGCTTGCCGCAACAAACGTAACGAAATTTGATTTGTAAAAGGGGACAGGTTCGTTAATATATTCGGCGTTATCCACAAGCCGCTCTACATCTGCCTTTTTTAGCGAAAATTCTTCCATTGGAGTTATGTCAAATTTCCATTTGTTTTGGCTTTGTGTTGGTTGAACAACACTAGGCATAGATTTCGTCTCAAGAATTTGATTTATGAGGTTCGCCGCAAGCTTGCCCTGCAATTGGCTATCAGAATACATTCCGCCAACTTGACCGTAACCAAAGCTTGTCGATTTAAGCCCAAAGATTGGCACAGAACTGTATTCAGCAAAAAGGCGGTGGCTACCTTCCTCCAGATAGTCCTTGCCGTCATCATACGACTGATACTCGCCACAGATAATAATACTATTTTCTGGCAAATCTTTGATTCGGCTAGCCAAGTCCTCGAAAGGCTTATTTTCATTATAAGTAACGTTAATATTGGCAAGACCTTGAAGCTGCGACTCAATCTGCGCGCGCCACGCTTTGCCCGACCTTGAATAATCGTTTATGACAAAGACATTTTTTGTATTAGGGAAAAGCTTTGTTGCTAAATTTACGGTCTCAAGTGCGGAGACCGTTTCCGTTACACCAGTAAAATATTCTTCAAATCCCTCAATCGTTTTTGGCGTGTAGTTATTAATTCCACAAAAAACCACGGGGACAGTTTCAAAAAATTGGAGATAGCATTCTTTTATAAATTCAAGTGCTTCGTTGTCCGATACAAATATCAAGTCAGGGGACTTGCCAATAAGGTCTTGCCGCAACAAACTAGTGATGATATTCCACGACTCTTCGTGGTTTGCAACGCGGTCAGCGTTTAAATCAATATTAATAAACTCAACATTCGGATTTTTCGGCATCTCGTTCGTTATTGCATGGTCCCATGGAGAATCCGAATTGTAGGAAGAAATTCGTAAAATAAGTTTTTTCTCGTTTGGCTCACCCATTATTTCGTGATTCAGAATTTTTTGTGCTGTGCCGTCATTGTACATTTTCGTCAGCGCATCTGAAAGACTGGGCACGATTGATGCATGCTTTTTGTTAAAATATGCGTAGCCATTAACGTGTTCTAGCGTTGCGGAAAGCACGTTTGAGCCGTCAGACCAAAACTCTTGGTTGCCAACGCGCAAAGCTACTGCAACATCAACTTCATTTCGTGCCAGCGACTGAAAAAGCTTATATGAGCTGTTGAATTTAGTTACAATCGCGTCTTTTGGAACTTGCCGTTCGAGGTAGGGCTTTTCGTAAATCATGCCTACACGCAGATTGGACAAGTCGTCCCATGTTTTTACATTCACGGGATTTTTTGTGTTTATGTAAGCGTTTAGGTCAAGTTCCGCCAAGTAATGCGGCACCATGATTATATCTTTAAACGTGTCGCCAACATATTTTGTTTGAAATGCAACGCCGTCGCGCTCGCCAACGTTTGCCATTCGCAGAGTTGTTGTGTTGCCCACAATCGAAATCGTTGGCGTGTAACCAATCTCTTTAAGCGCATAGTAATAGAGCAAATCAACAGTACGCGGAGCGTCGTTTGCCATAGTTAGCGCTAAAATTTTGTTTTCTTCATCATCGCTGCTTTCAGCAGCAAAAGCTGTTTGCGATAATGATAATAATATGGCAAAGCAAACAAGCAGATTTAAAATCCGCCTTACAGCATTCAATTTATTGCCAAGCTTTACTTGAAATTTCATGAAGTCTCCCCACTGACCATTTTTTAGCCCTCTCGTCAATTAACGGTCAGCTATTCTACATTGAGTATGGATAATATCTGCTGTGTCTGCTGCTCTGCGAGCTTGGCCAGCAGCTCATACTGCTCAATTGTAGTGATGCTTTCGTATTTAAGCGCCTCGCTGTAGATGGCTTTAAGGCCAAGGTTGCCTGCCACTCCCTTCAGCGTATGCACTGTAGTGCGCATCTTTTCGGCATTTTCTGGCTTTGAAGCATCTTCAATTGGAATAATATAATCACCAATGCTGTTGCAAAAGCTTTTTAACAGCTTAGTGTATTTTTCCTCTTTGCCCATGAAACGGCGCAAACCACCATCAACGTCAATGTCATCTACACATCTTAGTCCTTCAATTCCTTTAGGCATATCTTTTTTCACGACCTCTTTTTTTTCTTCTGCATACGATGATAACCATTCCATTAGTTTTACAAACACCCTTTCAAAATTAACTGGTTTGCCGATGTGCCCGTTCATTCCACCTTGCACACATTTTTCGACTTCTTCGGACATAACGTTTGCGGTCATGGCCACAATTGGAACATCTTTGTAGCTTTCGTTACTGGAGCGTATTGCTTTTGTTGCTTCGTGTCCGTCCATTTCAGGCATAATGATATCCATGAAAATCAAATCAAATTTTTGCTCTTTCAATAATTCAAGTGCTTCAACTCCGTTGTTTGCGATAATCGGTACAATATCGAAATATTCAAGAATACCTGCGGCGACCTCTTGATTTATAATGTTATCCTCGCACAAGAGAACCTTAGCTCTTGGGAAAATTACATTGTCAAAGCTGTTGAACTTGATATTGGAATCGGCAATTTCAACTAATCTATGCATAAAATCGGAAGGTGTAAAAGGTTTTTCTATAACGTCCTCATAGCCTGCCTTCTCGATTTCGGACATTATAAGCTGCTTTGTATAGGACGACACCATTAGTAGCTTTGCAAGTTTTTCTTCGCTTACTTCCCTTAACTTAATGGCTGTTTCAATTCCGTTCATGCCTTCCATTATGTAGTCAAGGATTACGATATCAAATGGTGTTTGCTTGCGGAGATATTCTTCGTAGACTTTAAGCGCATCTTCTCCGCTTGAGACACAAACTGGTTGAATACCCGCCGCTTCAAGCAGCCCTTTTATTATTTCAATCGTAAAAGGGTCATCGTCCGCAACAAGTACCCTATGGCCTTCAAGCGGCAGAGATGTCAGCGTCTCGTAAATTGATTTTGTTTCAGAAGGCACCTTGAATGGAATTGAAAGCTTAATTGACGTGCCTTCGTCTTTCTTGCTTTGAACATCAATTGTGCCGCCCATCAGCGCCAAGATTTGATGGGTAATTGCCATTCCAAGGCCTGTGCCGGGCTGACCTTCTTGTTTGTTCATGTGGAATTGCTCAAACGGGGTGAACAATTTGGCAAGCTGTTCTTCTGTCATGCCGTAGCCTGTATCAGTAATTTTAAAGCATATGATTTTTTTGTTTTGTTCCGAGCCATCTTCAAGACTTACATCAAGCTGTATTCGGCCGTTTTCGGTGTATTTTGCCGAGTTGTCGAGCAGATTTTTCAAGACCTGCCACAGACGGGTGGAATCGGATAAAAGCTTGCTAGGCAGGCGATTGTCCATGTTAAAGACAAGGTTTATGCTCTTGCTGCCGATTCGCTGATTTGTCATGAGCAGCACATTTGAGATAACTTCTTCCAAATCCATTTCCTGCTCAACGAGAACAAGCTCTTCAGCTTCAATCTTGGAAAAATCAAGAATATCGCCGATGATTGTAAGCAAATTCTTGGCCGACTGGTTGATTTTTTTAAGCACATCGAGTGTTTCTTTGTGAGAAGCTTTACGAAGCTCAATCTCCGCAAGGCCGATAATCGCGTTCATTGGTGTGCGAATTTCGTGGCTCATGTTAATTAAAAATTTGCTCTTTAAAAGATTGGCGGCTTTTTCGCTTTCTGCAATTTGCACAAGCTGTTCAGCTTTTTCTTTTTCTTCGCTCATATCGCGTATTGCAATCAGTGCTGTTTCTTGTCCATGGAAAATTATTCCACGCATATATACCGTGGTTTCGAATTGCTTGTTTTCCATATTGACGTATTGAAAAGGAAATATCTGTGTTTCGCTGCTTTCAAATGCACTAAATATAGCTATTCTGCCGCATTCATCTGACGTGACACCTTGGCTTTGAAACTCTGGGCATACTTTTGACGGCTCACAGCTTATTGCTTCTTCATAGTTATTAAATTTGAACATTTTTATGTACGCTTCGTTTGCAAAAATGCGCTCGCGAGTGGGCAATAACATTGCCAACGCCAAAGGCATAGAATTTAGCAGATTCAACAGGTCTTGGTTTGACTTATCCACAAGTCTCTTTCTGCCTTCAAGATTCTCAATGTCAATAACCCAAGCATAAAGTTCCGAACGCTCGCCCGCTTCAACTTTAGAAAAGTTGCTGTGAAAGCTGTGAATATCTCCACCTTTTACAATAAACCTTATAATCTCTCCATAAACGTATCCATTTTCTCTAAGCATATCGGCAACTTCGTCTATATCCTGCGAGTGAGCGTATAGCGACAAAGCGGAGTCGACGTTTTCCAAATCAAATATTTCGCCTGCCATTTTGTTGTATCGCAATATCTTTTTGCCGCTGGAAACCACAAAGCTAACAGGTGCGCTGTCCAGCGTTTTTTCAAGTCTTTGCCTAGTCTCGGCAATTTCCAAATCTTTTTGCAGCATTTCCTCAGCAGTGTGGAGTTTCTTTTGTGTTTCGTTCAATATTCTAGTTTTGGCAATGAGTCTGCGAAAGAAAATCACTAAAAAAACCGTTGCCGATATAAGTGCAAGCGCGAAAATCGCAAAACTCACCACTTCATCTATTCGCAGCTTGCGCGGCGCAGGCGGCATATTTTTGATAACGGATTCTTGTGGTAGCGATGTTGTAGAAATCGAAAACCTGGTCAGAACATTGTAGTCAAACTGCCATGTGTTTAGCCCGTCCGTATCGGTAACGATGTGTCCCAAGTCCGCGTTCCCCTTGCTTTTTAAAGAGCTGGCAATATACTTGCCATATTCAAAGGAATCAACGTACTTGCCGCCGATTTGCTTAAACACTTGGTCGGTAGCAAACAGCCCAAAAATTGGCACACTATCCTTTATAATCGGCGCGCTTATGTTTTGAGATTTAACTTCACTTTCAAATTTCCCTACTAAAACTGCCGTGTTTGGCGGAAGGGCATTTATTTCGCTTACAATATCGTCATGGGTTTTACCCGTGGAGTATTCAAAGGTAATTTTATCCGTGAACATTGCGGATTTGCGTACAATTTCACTTTTGCTGCTAACACCGTCTCTCGAATCATCATTGACGACAAATATATGCTTTGTTTTGGGGAACAGGTGAAGCATCATGTTTACTGTATCTTCAACAGACAATTCCTGAGAAATTCCAGTAAAATTTTCTTGAAAGCCATCTATTTTGACGTTATCAAGATCTGGCACTCCGCAAATGATTATAGGAATATTGGGGAGAATTGTGTAGTAATTTTCCGCTACGAACTCAAGTGCAACTTCGTCCGAAACAATAACAGCATCTGGTATTCTCACTAAAAGCTCGCTTCGAATCAGCTTTGCATAATTATTTTTTCTAATTTTGTCAATAGTTCCAGACTTAGCTTGAATGCTAATCGTTCTCAAATCGGTATTCAAAATATCAATAGCTGATTCTAGTCCGCTATCTATACCGATAGCCCAGTCAGAGTCATATCCGCGCGAGGTTAGGTGCAACAAAAACGCTTTTTCTGACTTGTCTCTGCTCTTTTCGCCCTTCAATATCGACTGTAGCTCGCCCGTACTTTTCATGCGCTTGAGCTCCCCGTCAATCAACGGTACAAGGTTGCTATTGGATTTGTTTAAGTAAATGAACATCGGCGACCTGTCGATTATCCCAAGAAACTTTACGCCTGTTGGCAGGTACATTTCGTCATATTCCTGCAAGTTATACACTGCAAGGTCACATTCGTTATCAAGCAGCGCTTGTGTCAAGTCAAAGTAATTATGTTTTTTAATAAATTTTTTCATATTTTGAGGGACTCTGGCATCTATGTATGGTCTTTGATAAATTGTACCTACTCTTTGATTTTCCAAATCGTCCCATTCATTGAATTGATTAAGATTAAAGTTGCTGTTTTCTCGCGCAAAAACACCAAACGATATGTTTTCAATTGGTTCAGGAACTTGGACAATATTCGGGTAAGTGCTTGCTAAGTCCATCTGCGGGCCTAAAAAACCATCCTTTTCTCCGCTGTTTGTGGTCTCAACCCCTTGTATTATTCCCTCAACGCTCACGTTGAAACTGTAACCCAGTTCTTTTGCAACAGTGCTAAGTGCTTTGTCTATAGTAGAAGGGAATCCATCTGACACAGAAAACTCAAGCGTGGGAGTTATGTCCTGTGCAAAGGCAATATTTGGAAGCAAAAGCGCAATTATAAGCGTAAAGGCAAAGCAATGGTATAGCTTTTTTCTCATTTCGTACCCCACAAGAAACTATTATTGTTATATAAATCTCTAAATATAAATAAATCCAGATAATATACTTTATTAATATAGATTACGTCTCTATAATAATATCAGTGTGTTATGTCAATGTCAATGTCAATAATAATACGCATAATAAAATGTTGCTTTTGCCTTTAAAACCTAATATATATTTTCTTTTACGTTGACTTAAAGATATGTATGGACGTATAATGGGAGTACCACAATCGAAATGGCGGTGCAGGTCATAATGTTTCGTTCCCTAAGAAATGACAAGCGGGAAAAAATTGCTTCATCGGTGAACTTTATGTCCAGAACACTGGTGCTAATAGTGTTTGGCGTTGTTGCAGTTATGCTCTTCCCTTCAATAATGTTTAGCAGTGTAACCCAAGGCGCAAATACCAATGCCAAAGCAGGCTACGTTAATTTAGTACGCAGCCTTAGGGGCAGCGATTCACACGTATTTAAGCTGACAGGAGAATGGGAGTTTTACCCGAATCAGCTTTATACATACCAAGATTTTAGAAGCAATAATATTATTGAAAAAAGAATAGTTTCATTTCCTCATTACTGGAAAAACGAGCCAAAAGACGTAATTTCTACAACAGGATATGCAACTTACAGAATGACTGTGCGAGTTCCAGCTCACTTTAGAAAGCTGGGGCTTTATGTTCGCTCGCAGTTCAGCGCAAATGAAGCTTACATTGATAGCGAGCAAGTCTGTGAGAGCGGAAATGTCAGCGAAAATTGGTCTGAATACTGGCCGTCTTTTGATGCAAACAACGGAAGCACGAACATAGAGGATTCTGATAATCCGACAACTGTGAGCATTATTCTGCATATTCAGAATAAAGACCATATCAGCGGCGGGCTAACTGGCAGCGTTTATTTTGGCAACTCCGATTCAACAGATAATCTGCGAGTTATACTTGTGTTTTTTAACGGCGTGCTATCTGGTGCTTTATTTTTGCTGTTTGTCCACTTCCTGCTCGTTTTTTGGAATAGTCGTGAGAAGCGTGAATACATTGATTATGCCGTGGCTTCAATTATTGCTATGTTCATTTCGCTCACAACCTGCGGGGAATCAATATTATATATGCTTGCGCCTAGGCTTGATTCCATGTTTATACTGCGCTTGGAGTATTGCACGCTTATCACAGGTGCTTTTTATGCAAATCTACATTTGATGATACGATACATAAAAAAACGAATAGTTGTCGAGCTTATAGGACTATATGTGCTTTTGGTTGACATTGCTTTTATGACTCTTCCGCTTTCTTGGGTAACAGAGTACAAGTATATAAATGTTGCCATTGCAATATCTTTGTTTTTATCGCCGCTTGTTATAAGTATTGTTGCTTCAATAAAAAATCGCAGCTTGGAATCAATTCTTTCCGTTATTAGCTTTGCATCTATTTTTATTGGCTCGCTTGCGTACTTTTTTGGCCAGTTGCCTTGGGACAGCATAGACTTTTTCTCGTGGTCTCTGCTTGTACACGGCGTGTTGCAAATGGTGCTTTACCTGCGACAATATAACGCAATAGAAGCCAACTTGAAAAATATTACTGAAAACCTTGAGCAGCGAATTGAAGAAAGAACCGTTGAGCTTACTGAGACGAAGGAAAAAGCAGAGGCTGCCACCGAGACAAAAAGCCGTTTTCTCGCATCAATGAGCCACGAAATTCGCACCCCCATGAATGCAATCATCGGAATGAGCGAACTTATTGAGACGCACAACCTTAATCAAGTGCAGCTCGGCTACTTCACTGATATAAAAAAGATGTCCCGCGCGTTGCTTCAAATAATCAATGATATTCTTGATTTCTCGAAAATCGAAGCAGGCAAGTTGGAGCTTACTCCTGTTCACTTTAATTTTCAAAGTTTGTTCGATAACATTTGCTCGATGGGGTATCTCTCGGCAGCCTCAAAGGATTTAATCTTCAAATTCAACTGTGACCCAAGCATACCAGAGACAATTTTTAGCGACGATATTAGAATCAGACAAGTTTTGCTCAATATCTTGAACAACGCTGTCAAGTACACTCAAAAGGGCCGCATAGATTTTAACGCAGACGCAATTGACACAGAGGACGGAAAGCAACTTAGAATAACTGTCTCCGACACTGGTATAGGAATCCGCGACGAAGACCTGCCCAAGCTTTTTGAATCGTTTGAACAGCTTGAAAAGGAGACAAACCGAAAAATCGTCGGCACTGGTCTCGGCCTTACAATTACAAAAAACCTTGTTGAATTAATGGGCGGACGTTTGGACGTCAGCAGCAAATTTGGCGAAGGTTCGACCTTCAAAATATATCTACCACTCATTGAAGGCGACGACTCAAAGGTTGAAAAGTACGAAGATTTCGTCCCAGTTCTGGCAGACAGTGCTGAAGTATTAGTCGTCGATGACACCTCTATAAACTTGACTGTTGCATTGGGCTTTTTGGCGGCGCACAATATTCAAGCGGAAAAAGCCTTAAGCGGCGCAGAAGCCATTGAAATGGTGAAAGTAAAGCACTACGACCTCGTGTTTATGGACCATATGATGCCAGAAATGGACGGAGTTGAAGCCACAAAGCTTATTCGAGAGCTTGACGACCCGTGGTGCCGCGAAATGCCGATTATTGCGCTTTCAGCAAATGCAGTCTCTGGCGCGAGGGAGCTTTTCTTGAGTAGTGGCATGAACGACTTTATCTCCAAGCCAATTGAGGGCAAACAGCTTAACTCCATTCTCGCAAAATGGCTGCCTGCCAAAAAACAAATATTAACTCACGATACAGCGCTAAAACCTGCCAAAAAAGAACTTTCGACTTTCTCCGAAGGTGTTTTCGAGGATTTACGCGGAATTGACGGGTTAGATGTTGACAGTGGGCTTTCCCATGTTGGCGGCGACAGCGACTCATATCTATTGATTTTGCGACAATTTTGCCTAGAGCTTGATGGCTACATAGAAAGAGTTGGCCACTTAGCGCAAGACGCAAGATGGTGGGATTATTCTATTCAAGCTCACGCAATGAAAGGAATTTTTGCAAATATTGGCGTAGAAAGCTTGTCGAAGCAAGCCTACGAATTGGAGCTTGCGGCTAAAAATTCCGATTTCAGCACATGTCTTGCAAAAACACAGCCGTTTTGTGAAGCATCATCAATCTTTTTGCATAAGCTTAAAGAAATCAAGTTAGCCGAGGATTCTGTAGCTATTGACAAAACCCCCATTGATGTAGAAGACTTTATGGCTGCGCTAATTGAGCTTAAAACTTCATGCAAAATGGGCGACAGCGACACCGCAGAGGAGCAGTTCAAAGCCTTGGCCTCGCGAAGCTTTAGCGAAGCAGCGGACAGCGTAGTCGAAGAAATTGGCGAATTAATCGTAATGTTTGACTTTGAAATTGCCGTGGACAAAATCAAAAAGCTTCTTTCAACAATAAAATAGACCTAATACTTAGAAAGCCTGCCGACTTCAAAATCGACAGGCTTCTTGTTTTGCAGACTACTGGCTTATTCTCTCGGCTTCACCATTTCAATGTCACCGCTTTTATATTTGCTGTCTTCGTCGTTCTTGTTTTTGGACACCAAGTCGCTGTTGGTTTTAGAGCTTCCGTTGTCGTCGGGTTCGTCTTCCGCAGCCTCGCTTGCCTTTGCAGCGTCGGCTACTTTTTGCAGCTCACTTGCGGCGCTCTCCGCTTGAAGCTGCACACTTGCAGCTACAGCGCTTTGTGCGTCAATATATCCACCCAATATTGCGTTACCAAGAACTGGGCTTGACTCTATCGACCACTTGTCGTCCTTTTTCACAAGCCTAATATCTACAAGCTTCTCAATTCTGCCTTTTTCATGCTGCGTCATTAAGTCAACAAAAACCTTGCGATATTCAGTCTCGAGCTGGTCGCGTGGTTTTTGCAAGTCGTTTGCCGCGTTATCATATTCAATTTTCATTGCCTTCTCAAAATAAATCGGCAACACCGTCCCCATATCCACGTTGGAAACTTTTACGCTTGCAAGGGCTTTGTCTTCAAATACATCGCAGGAAAGTACCTCATACTTCAAGCGGAACAAAATTTGTTGCAAAATCCAGTCGGCATCTTGCCCCTCCTGCAAATTGAACAGCGTGTTGTAATCGGCAAATTCTTGGATTTTGGCACGTTCCCCGCTTTTGGCTGCGGATAGCAACGATTTTGTCATTTCCTCGGGCACAGGGTCAGCTTCCACTTCCGAGCTTGACTCCGACGAGCTTGCTACAACTGGCTTAGCCGTTTCCTGTACCTGTGGGTTTTCTGAAATCTCAACATTTTCACGCGCGCCTTTTTGTTTTTCCGTATTTTCTTTATCGCGTGGTTTGCAAGCGCCTATGCTTACTACAAGCAAAAGCACAAATATTATTGATAGAATTTGCTTTATCCTCATGACAATCAATCCTCCATAATAATAGTGCGCATTTTTTGTAAAATTATTGCATAAAAAAGCGCCAATTCTAAGAATTGACGCACAGGATAAAGAATATTATGTATGGGCTGAAAAGCCAAGGTGCGTGGGTGGTAGCCAAATGGCCAAGGTGCTTTGATGGTGGCCAAAGGCCAAATGTGCTTGGTTGGTAGCCAAAAGGCCAAGGTGCTTAGGTGATTTTTAATAAACCGAGTTAACTATTTAAGAAGCTGGAGAACTCCTTGAGGAAGCTGATTTGATTGAGAAAGCATTGACTGTGAAGCTTGGGAAAGGATATTGTTCTTTGTGAATTCCATCATTTCTTTAGCCATATCAACATCGCGGATTGAGGATTCAGCGGCTTGTAGGTTTTCGCGTGTTGTACCTAGATTGTTTATTGTATGCTCAAGACGGTTTTGTAATGCACCAAGGTCAGCGCGTGTGCCAGAAACTTGGTTGATTGCAGCGTCAATAACATTGATTGCGTCGTTTGCGTCTGGTCTTGTTGCAACGTTTACACCTGCTACGTTGCCGTCTTTTGTGCCGAGTGCGCCGCTTGACATGCTTGCAACATGAAGCTTAACTTGTTGGTCAGCGGAGCCGTTTGCGCCAATTTGGAATGTGAGAGTAGAGGTTGCCGAAGCAGTCACTGTGTTTGCTTTTTGAGATATTTTCGTTAAGCTGCCTGCTGTTGGCATGTCAACACCGCTAACAGTGCCCTCGGCAGAGCCTAATTCAATTGTGCCTACTGATTTTCCATCGGAGCCATAAAGCGTGGTTCCAGTTCCATCGGTGGAGTATGTTTTGTCCCCTGATTGAACAGAAGTGAAAGTTGCACCGTCAATTATTTTTGTGGTTATGGTAACGTCTTTAGCGCCATCAAGTGCGGAATTAGCTGTAACATTGATTTTTCCCGCAACTGTTGCGTCAATTGTTGAACCAACATCGGCGGTGGCTGTTTTTGCTCCGCCCATTGTGCCATCAAGGAGCTTGATGCCGTTGTAGTGAGTGGAGGAAGCTATTCTATCGATTTCGTCCTTGAGGGCGGTAACTTCTTTGTTTATGTTTGTGCGGTCCACGTCGTCTGCATATGTGCCGGGTGCGGATTGAACTGAAAGTTCGCGCATACGTTGGAGGATTGCATGGGTTTCGTTTAGTCCGCCTTCAGCGGTTTGTATTAATGAAACGCCGTTTTCAGCGTTTGTTGTTGCCATATCAAGGCCGCGGATTTGTCCGCGCAT
>JAVBKH010000020.1:0-3503 GCA_031554155.1 Oscillospiraceae bacterium | reverse complement strand
ATAACCCCAGTGCAGATGGGTCGGCATGTGTTTTTTCTGCCATAATACATCTCCATTCATATTACTTCTGTATATTTCCACATGCAATGGTAACAAAATACAGCAGCTATGTCAAGGGTAAAATTAAAGTCTGACCAAAATAAAAACGGGAGTTCACAAAATACATGAACTCCCGTTAGGTTGTGAGATTAGTTGCTTTCAGTAGGGTATTCGGAGGGGTGGTCGTCTTCTTCGTCGTCAGTCGGTTCAGTGGAATAATATTCGAGGTCATCGTCGTCATCGAACAAAAAATCATCGTCATCATCATCGTAAAGGTAGCTGCTTCTGTTTTTGAAGTAGGCCGCAAGTGCGATGACAACGCCGACAGCCGCTATAAACAAGGCTATTGTTGCCATAAATGTACTTCTTTTCATTGTGTTAATCCCTTTCTCGTGTTATATTTGTAAATCTCTTTATGATACTATATTACCCTATTTTCTAGTAAAGTACAAGATTATTTTGTCCCAAAAATTGAGAAAACATACTTTTTAAATAATACTATGCGCTTTTTTTTGTAAAAAGTCCAGTACTAGAGTTTCGGTAGACGCTTAACAGCAGGCCAAGGCAGATGTAAAGCGATAAAACTGATGAGCCACCAGAAGAAAACAGCGGCAGTGTAATGCCAATTACAGGCGTGATTCTAAGGCACATTCCGAGATTAATAAAAGTTTGAGACACAATCATGGCAAAAATGCCGATACAAAGGAAGCGGCCTTCGTCGTCCTGTGCGCGTGTGGAGTTGTAGATAACCTTTAGAGCGATTGCTGTAAGTAGAAAAATAACGCCTAGGCAGCCAATAAAGCCAGTAGTTTGTCCAATAAAAGTGAAAATCATGTCGTTTTCTACGGCGAAAATCTTGAAATTTTTTGGGGCCATAAGTCCTGTGCCTTGCCGACCGCCTATACTTAGCGCGAACAACCCCCATAGCTGTTGATATGCGCCAGCAGGGTCCAGTTCTGGCTGGTTGACGACAAGAATTCGAACACGTTGGTCTTCGGACATCATGCGCCAGATTATGGGGATTGCAGCAGCAACGGCTGCACCGCCAATGGCGAAATAACGCCATTTAACTCCCGCGCAAAACAACATTATTATAAAAACCGAGATAAAAACAAGCATTGAGCCGTTGTCTTGATACATCAAAGCGAAGTAGATAGCGCCATGAACACCCAACAGCAAAATGTTGCCGATAGAGCTTAGGTGCTCCTTTGTTTTGGCAAGGTGCATTGCAAGGGTCGTGATAAATGCTATCTTTAAAAACTCCGAGGGCTGCAACGTGAATGTGAAGCCCCCGAGTGCAAGCTTAATCCAGTTTCGGTTGGAATCACCAACACCAATCCCTCTAAAAAGCGTGTATAGCATCAACAGAACAAGTATTGGCACATAAATTCGCCAGAGCTTTAAAAGCATGTGATAATCAAAAAGCGAAATCACAAATGCCAGAACAAGCCCAATTACTAGCGACACAAACTGTGTTCTCGTAGAATAATCCTCTGGCCAAAAGTGGCCGATTGCCCATAAAAATGGAATAGACGCAATTGACGCGCCAAGCCAAAAGACTAGCAGCCACTTGTCAAGCGAATTCCAATAGGCGCGCATCGCGCCACTTATTTTTTTCATAAAACCATTCCCTCAAAAATTTCCTCTTTGAGCCAAAACAACTCGCGGCGTGCCTGTGTAGTCCTTATGGACGAAAATATTTTCGCAGCCGTGTTTTTGCAGTATTGCAGAAACCATGTCGCTTTGTCCAATACCAACCTCAAAGCAAAGCCAACCGCCTGCAACAAGCCGATTGATGTACAGTTTTGCTATAAGGCGGTAAAAATCTAGGCCGTCGTTGCCGCCGTCAAGCGCTGCTCTCGGCTCGTGACGAACTTCGGTTTGCAGCGTGGATAAGGCTTCTTTTGGAATATATGGCGGATTTGAAACAACCATGTCGAGGCCGACAGGGTGATTATATTCGCGCAAATCAGATTTTATCGCGGTTACAGGCACATGGTTTAGCTTGATATTTGTCTTCAAATATTCAAAGGCTGCGTCGGTCAGCTCAAGCGCTGTTACATCGGCATCGGGGCGGTTGTGGGATATTGCTACAGCAATGCAGCCAGTACCACTGCAAAGGTCAAGCACCTTGGGTGATTGAACAGGCTTTAGTGCGGCAAGTGCCACATCAACAAGGGATTCTGTGTCTTGGCGCGGAATCAACACGCCCTTGCCAAGACGAAATGGCAAGCCGTAGAACTCCCATTCTCCTAGCAAATACTGGAGCGGCTCGCCGTTTCGGCGGCGACCACACATTTTTAGCAAAAGGTCAACCTGTTGTTCTGGCGCTGGCTTTTCAGCCAAAAAATGCATATGAAATATTCTTTTCTGGGTTACATGGGTAAAGAGCTGTCCTGCCTCAAACTTTGAGCCTAAAAGCTCCTCTGTTCTTTGCAAAAGCTGGCCGTAGGTTTCGGGTTTACCACTCATCTGAACCTTTCTCCTTAGGTATTACGGGGGACATTGAAGCTATTGCCACTTCGATTTGGCTGTCGTCTGGCTCAAAGGTGGTGAGACGTTGCAGCCACAACCCAGGCGCCGAAATAATTCTTGTAATAATGTTGTCGTAGCGGCCTGCAAGCTTGATAATTTCGTAAGCTATGCCGACGACAACAGGCAAAAGCAAAATTTTCAGCAACACGCGCACAAGTATACTGCTCCAAGTTACAACTGAAAACAGCAATATAGAAATTACAAGCACAATCAGCAAAAAGCTTGTGCCACAGCGTGGGTGAAAGCGTGACTTTGTACGCACGTTTTCCACAGTAAGCTCTTGTTTACTTTCGTAGCAGTAAATGGTTTTGTGTTCTGCGCCGTGGTACTGAAAAACTCGTCGAATGTCGTTTAACCGTGACACAAGGCCAATATATAGGATAAAGATGCTGATTTTGACAACACCCTCAATCAAGGATTTTGCAATAGGGCTTGCTATGTTATGCCCAAATAAGCCAACCAAAAACGCAGGCAACACCATAAAAAGGCTGATAGCAATAGCGCCGCCGATAACCAAAGCAAAAACAGAAACAATACTAGTGATAGCCTTGCCCGATTTTTTCGCGAGCCATTCTTCAAATTTGCTTGGGGTTTCGCTATCCATGCCAGATTTTTCCGCGGACTTCATCAAGCATTTATAACCTAAAAGCAGCGAATCCACCATATTGAAGCAGCCACGAATAAAAGGAACTTTTTTGTACCAAGCGGAGGGGTTGTTTGTTGGCATAAGCTCAACATCAATTGTTCCGTCGGGCAGACGCACAGCCATAGCGGATTGCTCAGGGCCGCGCATCATAACGCCCTCAATCAAGGCCTGGCCGCCTATTGTCGTTTTAAAATTATTGTTCAATTAATACCTCTTTCTAATGGTTAGCCAAATCCATTGTCAATTGTTCGTTTTGCTTTGTATATATGGGCAGGGTCAGCGT